>NZ_JQNK01000006.1 GCF_000745215.1 Methylosinus sp. PW1 | reverse complement strand
GTTTGCATTCAACTTGCTATTTGGCAAGTTATGGAGGGTTGGGCCAGCAATATTTTCATAGTCGCTCACGTCGACGGGGCTGAGCATATCCAAACGTCGGGCGCTTTGTGGGTCGACGAGGACGGGCTTTGTAGGTGAAACGGGGTGGCCACTCGGTATATGGGAAGATTACGAAATGAGCGCAAGCGGCACGGCAACCGCCACTGGAGAATTGGTCTCGTTCGTACGGGAGCCGTTCTGTATCTTCGGGCGCGCAGGCAAAGCCTGGAGGCGGCGGTCGTGAAGAGAGAGGAAGTGGTCGCTTCGTCCACGTATGAGCCATTCACCGCTGCCCATTTTGCGGTATTCGGCTGCCCGCCTGACGAGCAGGCGCAGAGATATTGGCAGTCGATGATATCGAGTCTCTCCCTTTTACCGCCATTGTTGATTTACTTCTCTCCCGACGTGACGCTTGACAGTTCGGAGGCTTGGGCAAAATTCGGGCTCATTCACGCGATTCAGATCGATCCGGATCAATGGCCCGAGCTCGGTCCGCTCCCCTTCATCGTCGCCCACGTATGACCGGCTCGCCGGCAAATTGCCCCAAATCGAGCAGGTGGCGCGCTTGCTGGAACACATGATCGGCAAGTCGCTGTCGCCGCGCAGCGTGATCGAGCAACTTGCGGCCGAGCTTGAGGTCGCCGGCCCATCAGTCAAAGGCTTGATAGAGGCGTGCAAGCTGGAGGGGAGCGGACCTTTCTGGCGCTTGGCTTTGGCGCGCCGAGCTCCGTTCTCGAAGAGAGAGATTTACGCGGCTCTCGTTGACGTCAAGACGATGCAGACGTTGTGGCGCACACAGTGGGGACTTCAGGCTTATGAGGCAGCGTACCGTCTATCCGCTCGCTGATATGGTGGCGGTGAAGATCGTTGGAGCGCCGGGCAAGATGAGCAAGGCGAAGGTGGTGAAAATCCACTGAATACAAGGAGGTGAACTGGTGGGGTGGATGCCCCCTTCGGCCGGCGTCGTATGAAGTCGGAGGGCGCCCGGATGGGAGGCGCGACGAAGGAGGTCATTATGGCGGAGGTCCATGTCTCGGCGATTGATTTGGCGAAGCGCAGCTTTCAGGTCTGCGGAATAGCTCGCGGCGGGGTGGTTCTATTCGTTCGCACAGTTTCGCGTTCGAAACTTGAGCAGCTCTTGCCTGGGCAGACGCCCCGCATCGTCGCGATGGAAGCCTGCGACACGAGCCATTATTGGGGTCGCGTAGCGCAAGGCCTCGGCCATGAGTTGCGCCTCATCCCTCCAATTTACGTGAAGCCCTTCGTCAAGCGCCAGAAGAACGATGCCGCAGATGCAGCGGCCATCGCCGAGGCGGCTCTGCGACCGAATATGCATTGCGTGGCGGTCAAGAGTGCTGAGTATCAGGCGCGGGCAGTCGCCCTACGGACGCATCAGTGTTTCTTCAGACAGCGAACGCAATTGATAAATTCGCTGCGCGGGCACCTGGCGGAGTTCGGGACCGTCGAGATGCACCGTCTATGCACGGTTCCCGGCGTCGGTCCCATCACGACGGGCGCGGTCCTCGCCTTCGCGCTCGATCTGCGCGCTTTTTTCAGCGGCAGGAATTTCGCCGCCTGGCTCGGCCTCGTGCCGCGCCAGCATTCGGCCGGCGGAAAAACGCGGTTGGGCTCAGTCAGCAAAATGCTGCAACATAACATTCGAAAGCTGCTGATTGTCGGCACCATGAGCCGGATCCGCTGGATTGTCCGCAAGGGCGTGCTGCCCGACCATTGGCTGGGCCGCATTCTCGGGCGCGAGCCGCGCATGGTGGCGGTCGTCGCATTGGCTAACAAGATCTTATGACCTTTTTCAAGCGGAATCTGCGTGCGCGATCCACCCCGCACTCCTATGAGGCGAGGGTGAACATATTCGGCGAGGCAGAGGTCAGGACGCCGGCGTGATTTCGACGGTTGAGCCGTTTCTCATTCGCGGGTTGGATACCGCATACGGAGCTTTCGTCGTAGGGGGGCCTCGGTCCGACCCGCGGAGATCGGTCGTGCCGCTCCTAAACTTGACGGAGGATCCCTTGACCGGCGCCGACGCCCTGGCCGCTGCCTCGATGTCCTTGTGTACGCGTTACGCGCCGATGGTCTTCGGTTCGACTTGTCGCGCGATCGCCCACATGAAGCCGACGAGCTCGCGCGCGATGGCGGTGATCACGATCGGCGCCTTCTTGCCGCGCGCCAGCATGCGACGGTATCGCCCGCACAAGCGGACCTGCGCCTTCCATGCGATCTCACGGTGTCAGGAGCCATTTTGGCGTGAGAATACGTTTTAAGGGAAATCAACGAGTTAACTAAAGCCATGATGCTTGAGAATATCCATTTAATTCGATAATATCGCTTGCCGAAGCCAGCTAATTTGAGAATTTGCTGTTCCAACATTTCTATAGAATTGCGAACGGCGACGCACGACACGGCCCAGTTTTCCGGCCAAAGCGACGTGGGAAGCCGTCAAACGTGAGAATATTATTGGTCAATATTATCACGTTCGATGGCTTTTTGGATTCGGATTCGGATATTCTCAAGCCAAGATGGCTCCTGACACCCGGGATCCGTTTTCTGCAGCGCCGCCGACGCCGATCGCGCCGGCGATTGTCAATCGGCATCGAAAATTGACCCCCGATCGGCGTTCAAAATTGACCCCCTTTTGGCGTAGGGCGGAACGCGAGCGCTCGCCCCGGCGGAGCTGGCGGGGTTGCGCAGCCGGGGCGAGTGCGTTTCGGTTCGCGATGTGATCGGGAAGCGTCAGGCGCGGTTCTTGAAGCGCCAGCTTTCGTTGCCGGTCTCGACGATGTCGCAATGGTGGGTGAGGCGATCGAGCAGCGCGCTGGTCATTTTCGCGTCGCCGAACACGCTCGGCCATTCGCCGAATGCGAGATTGGTAGTGATGATGATAGAGGTGCGTTCGTAGAGCCGGCTGATCAGATGGAAGAGCAATTGTCCGCCAGATTGCGCGAAGGGCAAGTAGCCGAGCTCGTCGAGTATGATGAAGTCCATTCTCGTGAGATATTCCGCGAAGCGTCCCTGACGACCTCCTCGCGCTTCGGTCTCGAGCCTGGTGACGAGTTCGACGGTGTTGAAGAAGCGGCCGCGTTTTCCAGCGCGAATGCAATTTCTTGCAATCGCTATCGAAAGATGGCTCTTCCCCGTACCGGTTCCACCGACGAAAACACAATTACGTTGTTGGTCGAGGAAGCCGCCGTTCGAGAGATCGCGCACCAACCCTTCATTGATCGGCGTACCGTTGAACTGGAAGCCGTCGAAGTCCTTCGCCAGCGGCAATTTGGCGATCGTCATCTGATATTTGATGGAGCGCGCGTGCTTTTCGGCGATTTCCGCCTCGAGAAGATCGCCGACGATGCGTGGCGGCTCATGCTGCCTCTTTATGCCACTCGACATCACCTCGTCATAGGCGTTCCTCATGCCGAAGAGCTTGAGCTCTCCCATGAGATCGAAGAGCTTGGTGCGTTCCATCAGCCTGTTCTCCTCAATTGATCATAGCGGGCGCAGTCGGCGAGCGGCATGTGCAGCAGCATCAACGACTCGGGCGTCGGGATCGTCGGCGGGGGCGGCGGCTCGCGCCGGCGGGCGAGAATGTTGAGAATGACGTCGGCGGAATGGACGCCTTGGCCGAGCGCCTCCGCGCAGGCGGCTTCCACCGCGGTCAATCCGTCCTCGACGACGGCGGCCAGAACCTTGACCATCTGTCGATCGCCATCATTGCTGCCGGCGAGCTTGCGCCGCACGCGCTCGATCGCTCCCGGCAACACCCAGTCCTTGAACGGCGCGCCGTTCCGTAGCGCGCCGGGCTTGCGCGCGAGAACTGGCACATAATGCCAGGGATCGAAGATCGTCGCGCCGCGCCCGAAGGCCCGAGCATGTTCGGCGACCACCCGCCCTTTTTGGCGGAAGACGATGCGGTCGGCGTAGGCGTGGATCTCGACCGGGGCGCCGACGGCGCTCGCATTGACCGAGTATTTATTGTTGTCGAAGCGCACGAGGCAAGTCTTCGACACCGACGCGGTCAGCTCGTGGAATCCGTCGAACCGCCCGCGCAGCGGAACGAGCTTCGGGCGCTCTTCTTCGAATGCCTCCCAGACCGTCTTGTCCGCGATTTCCGGATGCGGATGAGCCTTGGCGTAGGTGACGCATTTATCGAGAAGCCAGGCGTTCATATCGTCGTAGGTCTTGAACCGCAGGCGCGGCGTGAAGAACCGCTCCCGCGCCAGGCCGACTTGATTTTCGACCTGGCCTTTCTCCCAGCCGGACGCTGGCGTGCAGGCGACCGGCTCGACGAGATGATGGCTGCACATTTGCGCGAAGCGACGATTGAACTTGCGCTCCTTGCCGACGAAGATCGTCTCCACCGCCGTCTTCATATTGTCGTAGATGCCGCGCGTGCAGGCGCCCCTGAAGAAGGTAAAGGCGCGATCATGCGCGTCGAAAACCATCTCCTGCGTCTCACGCGGATAGGCGCGAACGAAAGGCATGCGGCTGTGGCACAGACGCATGTGCGCCACCTTCACGGTCGTCGTCACGCCGTCGAGCACAACGATCTCGTGGCTCCAGTCGAACTGGTAGGCTTCGCCCGGCTCGAAGCTCAACGGCACATAGGCGGCCGCCGTCGCCGCGCCTTGCTCGCTGCGCCATTTGCGCGAGTAGCGACGCACAGCGTCATAGCCGCCCGCGTAGCCCAGGCCGCTCAGATCTTCGAAAATACGGATCAGGGTTAGCCGCTCGCGCGGCGCCTTCTTCTCGTTCTCCGCGAGAACCTCATCGAGCTTGTCCGACCAAGGCCCGAGCTTGGGAAACGGCTGATTGTCGCGCTCGTAAGCGAAGGACGTTGCCTCCGACCGCAGCGCCTTGCGGACCGTGTTCCGTGAAATGCCCAGATCGCGAGCGATCTCCTTGATCGTCTTGCCCTTGACGAAATGTTCGCGACGGATTCGTCCGATCGTCTCCACAATCAACATCCCCCACCACCCGCCGTTTCAACCAAAACGGGCGGACTGTCCGGACTTCACCAGAGGGGGTCAATTTTCAACGCCGATTCCCCTCGTATGGGGGTCAAACTTGCACGCCGAATAACAGTCAAGCTACAGGCGGAAGGAACCACCAAGGTTCATGTTCGGTTCAAGGGCGGCAAAATCCAGACGCTCACGACCTCGAGCCCGAAATCGTCCGCCCAGCAGATCAAGACACAGCCCGGCATCGTCGAACTGGTCGACAAGCTGCTCGACGACCACGTCTATTCCGAGATCGCCGAACTCCTCAACCAGCAAGGGTATCGCCCGGGCGAGGCTGCGCGCCGAGGGCGCCACGACGCCCGCTTCACCCCCAAACGGGTTGCCTATCTCGTTCACGAATACAAACTGCGTCCCCGTTACGACCGACTGAGAGAGCGGGGAATGCTGACCAAGAAGGAAGCCGCGGCGCGTCTGAATATCCACGAGACCACCCTCACGAGCTGGGTCAAACATGGCCTCGTCACCGGGCATTCCTACAACGGGCACTATTGCCTCTACGAAATTCCCGACAAAGACGTACCGCAAAAACAATGCAGCCGATGGAACCGTCTCGTTGACCGAGCCGCTGCCCGCGCACAAAACACCAGCGCGGCATAAACGATCAGCTGAAGCTGGAAGAGGTGTAGTATGAATGCAGATCGTTCACGAATAGGCATTGGCCCTGGCCATCATGCCAGAGAATTTTTGCCAGATCGCCGCGGCGCCCACGAAAGACGAATAAATGTCCGCCATTGGGATTGCGGCGCAACGTCTCCTGAACGATCAGCGCCAGGCTCGCATAGCCCTTGCGCATGTCGGTATGGCCGGTGACGAGCCAGACCCGCGCGTCCGCCGAGACCGGGATCATCGCCGCAACGCCTTGACCACACGCGCCAAGGCCGAGGCGTCGACATCCGCGCTGACCATGATTCTCTCGCCCGTGGAAAGCGTGATCTCCATCCGGCCGATGGTATCGGGCGCCGACGAGAGCGCCATGGCGGGAGTCGACGTGATCGTTACCGGCAAGATCGCTGGCGGCTCGCCGCTATCGCCGGCGGCGAACCTCCGACGCCAGGTGAACAGAAGATTCGCGTTCAGGCCATAGCGCCGTGCGACTTCCGCCACCGACGCGCCTTCCTCCAAGCTCTCCGCGACAATGCGGCGCTTCTCGTCCTTCTTCCAATTGCGACGCCGGCCCTTGAAACCCGCCGCACCGTCTTCATCCGCCTCGATCATCAGAGATAGTGTCCATCATCGATAGTGGACACGATCCCCGCGCCACGCGCGCGACTATCGCCAACGTCAGCACCGATCGCCAGACGGCCTTCGGCGGAGCCTTACGCCTCCGCGATCGTCCCCGGCTGCGCGCTGTGGCCAATCTCGGCCCACAGCTCGCGGCATCGCGCCTCCAGCCAGTCGTTGAGCGCCGCCAGCGACGGAAAGCTCGGGATCGGCTGCCAGAGGCGGTGACGCGCATCCTGAACGTTCTTCTCGATTTGCCCCTTTTCCCAGCCAGAGGCCGGATTGCAGAATGCGGCCTCGAACAGGAAATGGCTGACCATGGCGGCGAAGCGGGCGTTGACCTGGCGTTCTTTGCCGCGCCCGACCTTGTCGATCGCGGTGCGCATGTTGTCGTAGACGCCTCGCCGGGGCACGCCGCCCAGCACGCGGAAGGCGTGGTTGTGGGCGTCGAACAGCATCTCATGCGTCTGTTGCGGGTAGGCGCGGAGGAAGAATGCGCGGCTGTAGGAGAGCTTGAACTGGGCGACCTGCAACTTCGTCCGCTCGCCCGCGATGATCGCCCAATCCTCCGACCAGTCGAACTGGAACGCCTCGCCGGGCAGAAACGTCAGCGGCACGAACGCGCCGCGCCCGCAGGTCTGCTGCTCCCGATGCCGCGCCGCCTTCCACTCCCGCGCGAAGGCCGCCACGCGATTGTAGGAGCCGTCGTAGCCGAGGGCGACCAGATCCGCGTGCAACTGCTTGACCGTCCGCTTCTGCTTGCGCGATTTTGCGGCCTCCTGACGCAGCATATGCGCCAGCTTGTCGGCGAACGGGTCGAGCCGGCTCGGTCGATCGGGCGTGGCGAACTGCGGCTCGATGCTGTCCGAGCGCAGGTACTTGCGCACCGTATTGCGCGACAGCCCCGTGCGTCGCGCAATCTCGCGGATCGAGAACTCCTGCCGATATCGCCAGCGTCGGATGACGCTCAATAACTCCATGTCGATCACTCCCAGGTCCCCCGCGACGGTCGAGGGGGAAAGGTTCGAACATGGGTCAGTTCTCGGTGGAAAAACCCGTGCTGCCTGGGTCAGCTCTCAGTGGAAATCAACAGATAGAGCTTCAGCAGCCCGAGGCAGGTCCGAAAGCCCTGCTCGGGATGACGCCGCGCGGCGAGCACGGCGATGATGAGCCCCTCGGTGTGCGGCCCGATCGTCGCCGCCCAGCGGCGGAAGCGATCCGGCGTCCAGGCGGCGTAACGCCGGTGCGCGCTCGGCATGTGTTCCGGGGCCGTGCCGTGCCGGGCGCCCATGTAGCGGCGCTCGTGCAGGCCGACGCGCTGACCGCGGTGAAAAATCTCGATCATCCGCTCGGTGACGCGCACGTCGACCTCGGCGTGGATGAGGGCGTGCGGAACCGAGTAGAAGAAGCTCTCGACCTCGATGTGATAATCGATACTGACGCGCGCCCGCTTCCACTCGGCGAACTCCCAATCCGTCGCGGGCAAGGGGCCGAGGGCGTCGCGCTCTATTTTCTCGAACAGCTCTCTGCGGCTGATCCCCAGCTTGCGCATCGGCCGGCCGTTCATCGTCTCCATGGCGCGCGCGATAGCGGCGTTGCATTCGGCGAGCGAGAAGAAGGTCTGCCGCCGCAGGCGCCCCAGAATGTAGAACTGCGCGAATCTCACCCCGGCTTCGACCTTGGCCTTGTCGCGCGGCTTTCGCGGGCGCGTCGGCAGCACGCCGACGTCGTAATGCGACGTCAGCGCGCCATAGGTCCGATTGATCTCGGGGTCGTAGAAAGAGGACTTATTGACGCCGCTCTTGAGATTATCGGGAACCAGCAGCCGCGGCGTCCCGCCGAAAAAGCGGAACATGCGCACATGCGCGCCGGTCCAATCCGCCAGCTTCTGCGTCCAGCTCGCCTCGGCGTAGGTGAGATTGGAGGCGCCGAGCACGGCGACGAAAATCTCCGCCTCACGGATCTCGCCGGTCACCGGGTTCACGATCCCGATCCGCTTGCCGGAATAATCGACGAAGACCTTGTCGCCGGCGACGTGATGCTGCCGCATCACCGGCGTCAGCCGCCGCTCGAAGCCACGAAAAAGATCGCAGAACCGGCTGTAGCCATAGCCCTCGGGGTTGGCGTCCCGATATTCCTCCCACAGGATCATCAGATTGACCCCGGGGCGCTTCATCTCCCGCGCCAGCTCCGCCCAGTCCGGCTCGACCCGGCGTCGTTGGCCCGTCTTGAAGCCGGGGCGCGCGAACAGCCGCTGCTCCAGCGCGTCGTCACTGGTCTCTTCCGGCAGCGGCCAGATCAGCCCCGCCGCCGCCGTTCGCTTCAAATAATCCTGCACCGTGCTGCGCGCCACGCCGAGCCGCCGCCCGATCTCCCGCGCGCTCACCCCCTCATGGGCGAGCCGCAGCATCTGCCGAAGTTGTCGCATCGTGAGTTCTCTCTTCGCCGGCATCCCGTTCTCCTCGTCGATCTCGACGAAGCGGAATGCCGCAGTTGCTGACCTGTGGGCAGCAGACGAAAAGAGGACCGGAAGGGCCTCCCGGTGGCCGGCTTCAGTTCGGAACGGTGGCCGACTTCAAATCGGAACGCCGGCCGGGATCAAATCGGAATCCCTGGCCGGATTGCGTCGGAATTCGCAGTGCGGATCGTCTCGCCGTCGTCCTCATCCAGCTCCCCATCCGTCGCGTCTTTGCCCATTGTGCGCGAACCGGTGGTTGGCTCACACACCGCGCCGTGCGGTCTCCAAGCACCGCGCAAATCGGCGAGGCCCGTCGGTCGTCAACGCCCATGCCGGTTCGCGATCGGTGATGCGACGGCGCGCGAGCAGAACGGCATGCCTCCTCGAGTTGGTGCGTCGGAGTATGGGCATCCGTCTCCGCGTCATGAAGGACGAGGTCCTCGAGGCGCACGAATTCGCCCGCGCGCCACAAGGCGGCGCAGGCGTCATGGAAATGCGCGCGGAGAACGAACACTTCGGAAACGGGAATGGAGCGAAGCCGCTCGTCGAAACGCGCGAGGGCGTCCGACGCGCTCTCGAATGGCGCTTGCAGGCGCTCGAATGCAACGGAGGCGGGAAGAACAAATCCCATTTTAATTCTGCGTGAATCAAGACAATTAGCAAGTTATCTAGAATATAGCTTGAGTGACATATGAGACTTTTTTCTCTTTCACTGAACGGATCGAAATGCGGTGCCGCGACTGCGGAAAGCAAGGCTCGGAAGGTCTCCGTAGGCGAGCTTTCGGCCCGCAAATCGACGAAAACGGCTGTTTTTCTGGCCTTTCTCCTGCTCACCAGTATGTGGCGGCGGCCAACTTCGGTCTTCGGCTGCGTTTTTAAACGGTCGTTTATTAAAATCTATCGCAATTGAAAGTTCGATTTTGAGAGCGGTTGGCGAGATCAGGGCGATAGGATTTTCTTCGTTACAATGAGACTGGCAGAGGGGCGAACGGTCCGCCGTGCGGGACACTATCGGGATATCGCTCGATCGCGCCGCTGACCGACGTCTGTTTATGGCAAGACGGTAAGTGCCCAACGTATGATCCGCATTAGAGCGTGGACTTTCGCAAGCTTGCGGGACAAGGGTGCTTATTCAGCGGAATGGGCCAGAGGCTCCACCGCCAGTCTCAGCCCGAGGGCGTGAACGACGCCGAGCAAGGTTGAGAGTTGCGGGTCGCCGGCCTCGCTAAGAGCTTTGTAGAGCGCCGGCCGGGTGACGCCGGCCTTTTCGGCGATCATCGACATGCCGCGCGCGCGCGCGACGGCGCCGAGAGCCGCCGCAATGAATTTCTGGTCGCCGGACGCAAAGGCTTCCGCCAGCAATTCGACCTGGTCTTGCTCGTCGGTGAGATCATCCGCCGGATCGTAAGGAATCGTTTTGATCGTCATGGGCGTCACTCCAGTTCTGGGATCATGGCTTTGGCTTTTTCGATGTCGGCCGCTTGTGTTTTCTTGTCGCCGCCGCAAAGCAATATCACCACGATGTCGCCGCGTCGGTGAAAGTAGACCCGGTATCCCGGCCCCAGGTCGAAGCGCAGCTCGCTGAGGCCGTCGCCGAGATATTTGGCGTCTCCGAAATTGCCCGCCTGGATGCGGATCATTCGTTTCGCTATCGCTGCTCGCGCGCGCCCGTCCTTCAGAGACCCGCGCCATTCCTGAAAAATGAGCGTCTGGCGAATTTCGAGCATGTGTCTCATATAGGAGACATTTGTTGGGCCGTCAACTTCCAAAGGAATGCCGTGACTTTGCCCCAGCACTGCTCAGCAAACTGGCCTCGATCGAAGCAATCAAGCGATCCGCACCCGGGGCGGAAAGATGCTCGGCGTTGCGCAACGCTTTCTAGTCTTCGCGCAGCCGGGCCAGCCGCGCGCAGCTCGCGGCGGCTTTGAGCGCGAGGCGCTGGTGCATGACGCCGGCATAGGGCGGCTCGACGCCGTCGGGGCCGGCGCGCAACATCCGATCGAAGAGCGCGAGGGCGGCACCGGCAGCGAAGGTCGCAGCCGCAGGGGCGACGGTGGCGTCGGGCTGGCGCGCCCATCCTGGAAAAGCGTTTAATTCTACAGAGTTCGAGGCGCGGTTCGATCGCGCCGAGGTCGCGCGCCGACCGCGCGTCGGCACAGGCGCGGCGGCGTGTTCGGGGTCGGCAGGCGCGCGCTCGGCGATTCGCGGCATGACGGAATCGTAGACCAGAGCGGCGCTCTGTCACCAGATTGCGAGGAAAATGCGCAGCACCTGTCTTCCGTTATTTGTGTCCGATAAGGTTGGCTTATCGGAAATATGGCGGCGGCCGCGGTATTCCGGGCGATCGGCGCCATTTCCGGTGCCTGGGGCCGCGTGGCCCGGACCAGCCGAGAGAGTTTGAACGCTTCCGGCGACGCCCCCTCCCCGGCCGACGCCGCTCGGCTCGCTCCGGTGCATTTCGCCGAGATCGGCGTCAAGGCGAGCAATGTGCCCGTAACGCGCGCGCCGGCGAGGTCAGCACCTTACTGCATCGGTGAGGGTGCCCCCTGCGCCCGGTTCGATCCATTGGTCGCCGCCGTCGAGACGCCGATGGTGGTCCCGTCGGAGCCGAAAGCGGCGTCGAGCCGCATCTGGTTCGTGCGGGCGCGGAAGGAGCTGACGAAGCTCCAGGCGACGCCCCCATTCTTCGGCGTGCGCTTGGTCAGCTGGCCGTCGGAGCTCCATTCGTAGCGATTGTTGGCGTTCTCCAGCACGCGGTCGGCGTTGTCGACGGCGTAGCTTGCCGAGACGTGGGAGGCGATGCTTATGCCGTGCAGTTATGCATTCGTGTCCTTGTCCTCTATGTCAGGACTATAGAACCATACCCAGCGGTCTTGTCTTGACGATCTCCTTGCGGCCCAATCAATCGGCAACTGAAATATCTCTTCCACAGAACAGTCCATTTCAAGGATATGGGAGATATGAAGTACTGTTGCATCCTCAATTCTCGATGGGGGTTCTGATAAGTCGAAATCATGGTCATCACGGTCGCATAAAGCCTGAAAATCACCGCCGCCACAAGAGATTATGAGCACCGGACGTTCTCCTGTCAGCACGTGACGGCAAACCAAACAAGCTCGTTGTCCGTCGACCCTCGCTCTTTTCTCAGCTGAGTGCTCACTCATCGCTCACCTCGCTCCTTTGCGGGAGTTACACGGAACACACAAGGACGAGAAGCCCGAAATCGAGCAACCCGGAGACGGCGACGATTTGCGCGAGGGCGGACGCGGCTTCTTCACCGCCTTCACCGCGCAGGACGACATGTCGGTCACGAGGTCATAGGCGCCGACCAGCGACGGGTCGTTGGCGAAGGAGAGCGCGTCCGCCAGCACGAAGAAGGTGCAGGCGATGCGCGCGCCGATCTTCTGCACCGCGCTGCCGCTGCGCGCGGCGACCGACGCCGCATCCGCGCCCGTCGTCAGCGCGGTGGTCCCCTCCGCCGTAGTCACAATGCCGTCGCCGAGGATCGCGCCAGCGGTCGCCGAATCGATCGTCCCCTCTTCCGCCGCGGCGCTCAGCCCGCTCGGATCGCTCCAATTCTTCGGATTGTTCCAGGCGAAGCTGTAGAGGTTGGAATCGGCGCCGCCATAGCCGAGCGGATCCTCGGCGAGGAAGCGCCCGAGCGCCGGATCGTAGAAGCGCGCACGGTTGTAGTAAATATCCGGGCCGGCGATCCATTCCCGCCCCTTCCAGCCATAGGGCTGCAGGGGAAGGCTCTCCACCACCGCCAGCCGCCGACCGAAGCTGTCATAGTCGTAGCGGTTGAAGACGGTGGAGCCGGCGTTGGTGATCAAGCGGATCGAGCCTTCGCCATCGGCGTGGTAGTAGAATTGCGACCCCGTTCCCGGCGTCGGCGCCGCGCCCTGCGCATAGACTTCCGTCGCCAGCGGCTGATCGTCCAACGGCCCATGGACATAGCGAACCCATTGGTCGCCGCTGTCGAGACGGCGCCGCGCCAGCACGACGTCGGGACCGTCGTAATAGAGCTCCTCATTGCCGCGCGGAGCCGGCCATTGCGGCGACACGAGACGCCCGAACGGGTCGTAGACCAAGCCGATGGTCGTCCCGTCGGAGCCGAGAGCGGCGTCGAGCCGCATCTGGTTGGTTCGGGCGCGGTAGGAACTGACGAAGCTCCAGGCGACGCCGCCATTCTTGGGCGTGCGCTTCAAAAGCTGGCCGTCGGCGCTCCAATCGTAGCGATTGTCGGCGTTCTCCAACACGCGGTCGGCAGCGTCGACGGCGTAGCTCGCCGAAATGTGCGAGGCGATGCGATTGCCTTCCGGATCGTAGGAATAGCTCTCGATCTGCTGCGGCGGAGCGACCAAATTCGCACCGGTCAGACGCTCGACGGCGTCATAGGAGAAGGTCTTGGTTCCCGAGAGCTCGGCGAGGGCGGAGAGATTGCCGCGCAGATCATAGGCGTGGTCGAATTTCAGGAAGGGATTGCCGGCCGGCGTCGGCCGATGCGCGCGGCTCTCGCGAGCGGCCCCGTCTGCGCCTCGAAGGAGAGATCGGTTTCGAGCCCGTTGGGGAAGCGTCTTCGCGGAACAGGGGCGCTGTCAAGGCAGCTTACCTTTGGGGCCGCACTTCATCGGCCGATGGTAAGCGTCCTTGAGAGCGATACGATATTCTTCATCGGACATTTTCGACGCCAACGGATCGCTCTCAACCTTGTAATACCACGCGATACTTTCAAGGTGTTTCTTTGCAAGGATTCGCGGAGGATCGACTACGGTACGCTTGCTTGGAAGCCAAAACCTCGCTGCAAACAGTTTGTTGGCAGGCAAATCAACAGCTAAGACACTAAAAATATATTCCAGAATATCGAGTTCGCGTATGTTAGCTGTCAATCCGAGGGCGTCTCTTGCGTATGCTGCATATTTTTCAGCCGGCCAGAATGGAACGGCACTACGAATTTTGCCTCGCTCATCTTCAATTTGGAACTCTATTAATGTGTCGTTCTTTTCTAAAGCCAAAACTTTTCCAAATCTTAGCATTCCGCCAGTAAATTTCTCGCTTCGCCGCTCAGCGTTAGCTAAGTTGATCAAGGCAACGAATTCTTTTGAACTAGGCTCTGCCGGCTCAGAGAAAACTATTTTGCCGGAGGAAATCGCCTGGGCAAGACGCTCGCCGTCCAAGCCCGCTGCGCTGAGAACGCGATTCGAATGTCTGCGATCTATCGCCATAGCGGGTTCCTTCCGGTAAGGCCTGGACGCGCTCTATTATCGGCGGCCCACTCAAGGCGTGACCGCGGGTCATGGGCGCCTCTGTTCGAAGGGTAGTGACCACAATCCATTCCGGGCGGGTTTCTTATTCGTGACCAATCCCCTTTCGTTCTCGCTAGTTCCGTTTGAATCCACCCCTTTATAGAATTGGGTGTTTCGTGTTGTTCAACACATTTTTCCAGAACCATCTTGGCGCATTATGCGCTTCTGCGCCCTCGTCTCCGACGAAATAATTATGGTCCTGAGCGACCTCGAAATTATAGACGAGCGTCGAACGCTCTTCCAGTGACACATCCGCCACAGCGAGCGTCGCTTTGCGCTCGGAGACGATGCGGTCGCCTCGTTCGAGCCGACGCACCTCTACCCAGCCCTTGTCCGCCACGAAGAACGGATGCTCGCTCGTCGCATTGAGCGTCTCGCGTCGTCCATCCGGCCCGTCGAGCGTCAGATGAACGATGCTCGGCGCCGTGCGGCGG
Organism: Methylosinus sp. PW1; assembly: GCF_000745215.1. Classification (NCBI taxonomy): domain Bacteria; kingdom Pseudomonadati; phylum Pseudomonadota; class Alphaproteobacteria; order Hyphomicrobiales; family Methylocystaceae; genus Methylosinus; species Methylosinus sp. PW1. The sequence continues at coordinate 94,898 of NZ_JQNK01000006.1, read as the reverse complement.
AACAGCTCGCGCACCGGACGCCAGCCCACCTCCCCGGTGAAGCCGTCGCGCGCCGCGACCAGATCGCCGATCGCTATCTCCACGATCGGCCGGCGGCCGAGCACCGTCTCGATCGGCGTCCCCGCCTCGAAGGACGAGAAGCCCGAGATCGAGCATCCTGGCGAGGGCGCGGGCTTGCGCTTGAGAGGCTGCGGTTTCTTCACCGCCTTCACCGCGCAGGACGACATGTCGGTCACGAGGTCATAGGCGCCGACCAGAGAGGGATCATTGGCGAAGGAGAGCGCAGCACGCGGTCGGCGTTGTCGACGGCGTAGCTCGCCGAAATGTGCGAGGCGATGCGATTGCCTTCCGGATCGTAGGAATAGCTCTCGATCTGCTTCGGCGGAGCCACCAAATTCGCGCCGGTCAGACGCTCGACGGCGTCATAGGAGAAGGTCTTGGCTCCCGAGAGCTCGGCGAGGGCGGAGAGATTGCCGCGCAGATCATAGGCGTGGTCGAATTTCAGGAGGGGATTACCGGCCGGCGTCAGCCAATGCACGAGGGGCTGGCGAGCCGGCCGCTCTGCGCCTCAAAGGAGAGATGAGGCGCGCTGTAACGCTACAACTTTTGCTTTTTCCACCACGCACTCGATCTGAACGCCAGCGGGATTTGTGCGCGAGGAGTGCTGAATTCGTCAAAGTTCGGAATGCTTTTTTCAACGGCCGCATACCAAGCGTCGCTCAGTGACGCGGGCATTCGACTTGCGCACCATGGACAGTAATCCAGTTGGTCGGCACTCTCCGCATAGGGGCGCAATACGAGAAACTCCCGCTTTTCGTCGTCGTAGACGAGGAAGGAGCCGTCGGTGATTACCCGGTACAAATGATCGCAACAAAATTCGTCGCGTTTCAGGCGCAACAAATAGCGCTTCTGCACCAATCTGGATCGGCGGTATGGTCGATGGATGGTCACTCGGCCCGAAGCGCTAGTAGAATTTCCTCGTGATTTACCTGTACGACCCACGAGAACGTCGCATCGAAAATGTCGATATCCTCTGCGCCGGGAAGCCAAATGTCATTTAGGACGCGAGATAATTGTTTAAGAGATATGACATTGATGGCGTCGAATTCATAGAAGTTGATGAATACAACAACCGGATCATAACCGCAGAAATCGGTAACAGCGTTATATAGGAGTGCGTCATCCCCTATTGGAATCGAAGTTGCTATCTCTTTAAAATTACGGAAAAATAATTCCCCGATTTCTTTGCCAGGCTTATGGCCATCTACGCCCAGCGACGCGAATAAGCGTTGCCGCAATATCGAAGATTCGGAGTCGGACAACGTTATTAAACCCGGAAAAGACATGCCATTTCCCGACTTGTAATCCATCTTTTCCTGTATAAGCATGCGCCTTACAGGATTTCGATATGGCCCGACCGTCCGCTGGCGCGCGCTTACCTCCAATCCCACCCAATTGATGTGCGGACCGCGTAGGTCGTCAGCAGGAAGGGTCTTCTGGCCCAACATGGATATGATCCTGAGAAGCGCTTGAGAAGTTCCCTATAAACTCAGATGAGAAATGTTTTTCTGATTTTGGTCTGAACCAACCGTTCGTGATAGCATAGTCATATAGTGGGATATCAACTGGATATTTTGTTAGTGTGCCAGCTAGGCTTTTCTCTCTAGCCCATTGCATCGCTTTGTCTTTGGATACAAAAATTGCTGACGGAAATCGACTTGAGTTCCCATTAAAAACCCAAACATCGACAATTTTGTTATCTGGAGAGTGCTCGCTGGTCACTGCTAATACCTTCTCATTTCGTCGCGGATCGCTTTCCTGATCACCTTCTTAAACATATCGATTGCTTCCTGCTGAGACTTCGTCGGCGAAGGACCATTCGAGATTGGCTTGCCGTTCTGCCCGACGCGAGTCGAGCAGCCGCCTCCGTAGATGTGCAAATGCGAAGGCGCATGGTCGTTCGGATAGATGACATCTTTAATTCCTCTTCAGTCGAAGATTGTTGCATTATGCGCTTTAGCCCCAGCATCGCCGACAAAATAAATATGGTCCTGTGCGACCTCGAAATTATAGACCAGCGTCGGCCGCTGTTCCAGTGAGACGTCGGCCACCGCGAGCACGGTTTCGCGGTCGGATTCGCGCTCGGGGATGATTCGGTCGCCTCGTTCGAGTCGACGCACCTCTACCCAGCCCTTACTCGCAACGAAGAACGGATGCTCGCTCGTCACATGCCGCGTCTCGCGCCGTCCATCTGGCCCGTCGAGCGTCGCATGCGCGATGCTGGGCGCCGTGCGGCGGAACAACTCGCGCACCGGACGCCAGCCCACCTCCCCGGTGAATCCGTCGCGCGCCGCGACGAAATAGCCGATCGCTATCTCCTCGATCGGCCGGCGGCCGAGAGCCGTCTCGATCGGCGTCCCCGCCTCGAAGGACGAGAAGCCCGAAATCGAGCAACCGGGAGACGGCGATGATTTTCGCGTTGGCGGGCGCGGTTTCTTCACCGCCTTCACCGCGCAGGACGACATGTCGGTCACGAGATCATAGGCGCCGACCAGCGACGGATCGTTGGCGAAGGAGAGCGCATCAGCCAGCACGAAGAAGGTGCAGGCGATGCGCGCGCCGATCTTCTGCACCGCGCTGCCGCTGCGCGCCGCCGCCGAGGCGGCGTCGGCTCCCGTCGTCAGCGCCGTGATCCCTTCCGCCGTCGTCACGATGCCGTCGCCGAGGATCGCGCCGGCCGTCGCCTGCTCGATCGTCCCTTTTTCCGCTACGATGCTCAGCCCGCTCCGTCTTGATGATCGAAAGTAATAGGCATATCGGCTGGCTTACAGCTCAGACGCAGGCTGGCTTCGATTCCGGCTTCCTCCACACTGAATTTTGCCACGCCTCCGAAATGCGCCTTTCGTCGAGCGCAACACACATGTCGTCGATAACTTTTGGCATTTCTTGCTCAATGAACAGAGCGACCGATGCAATATCGAATGCGAGGCTTAGAAAGGAACTCGTCTCCTTCCGAAGCAACGCCGGATAGAATACAGCGATCGCGTGCATATCCGCAGCTAGCTCTTCGCGATCTGTCGCTTCCATGCAGGCCAGAACAGCACAAATCGCTGCCTCCTTCGTCCCCGAATTATCCAGTGCCTCACGCAGAGCGTTGGCCGTTTCCGTGAATCGGTCCAACCAGCGAGTCAGTTCCATCGCCTCGGTCCCCATAGATCGCGACAATCGGTCAGGTCATTCCACCTCGGCGGGCCGAAAGGCGGATCATTGTTGCTCGGCCATGCTCCGGTCCGGCGGCAAATCGAGTCTCTGACCCGCGAACGTTCCAGGCAGCCTCTCCGGCCCGGCTCTTCACGCTTTGAGCCTTTCGGATAGAGCACGAAGCAATAGCCGCTTTCGCTTTCCCATGACGGCGTGCATGGATCGCCGTCATCATCGTCATTCGGCCCCGGGCCGCGGCCACCTCCCGCGCCCGAACCCACGCCTGCGCCTCCCCTACCCCCTGGCCGACACGCCAAAACCGGGGAAACGAGACATGGACCGGGTCCAGCTTTTACCCCCACCACCTCGTAGGTCCCGTCGCCACTCAACCACGCAGCCAACTCCGACAATTTCGTTGAAATCGCGCAACCGACTGCGGGGGCCGCCGCGACAGGAGCCACCTGGGACAATATGCCGGATTCCGTCGCCGACAATCCGCTCGGATCATTCCACCGCCTCGGATTGTTCCAGGCGAAGCTATAGAGGTTGGAATCGCCGCCGCCATAGGTGCTGCGGGACATCTCGGTTCAGCCTGACCGCGCGAGGCGATCCAAGTAGCGTCATCATGTGAAACGGCCGGTGCCAGGAGTTTGCCGCGGCAAACTTCCGCTGGGCAGGCTTGCTCGATCAATGCTCGAAAGACCCTTGCCAATGCACGCCGAATCATAAGATCGTAAGCGAGTAACGCACTTTTCCCGATTATCCGACAAACTCCGCAGAATCGGCATGAATGCAATCGCCCCCGCGCAGCAAGCATCGACGCTCAGAGCGTTGATACAACGGCACTCCCGCGAGCTATCCGAGGAGCTGGCCAATCACCGAGTCGCCAGCTTCCCTCCATCGGCGGCCAAAACCTTCCGGCGTCTTCAACCTTCTGAAGCCGCCCGGCTGCTCGGCGTAAATGAAGGGTATCTCCGTCAAATTGCCGCAAAAGGCGAGACGGCGTCTCCTGTCGCCGTAAACGGGCGTCGGACATACTCGGTCGACGACTTGCATAACATCAGGAATGCGCTTGCCAAACGCCCCCGAGCTGATCGTCGCTACCTTCAACATCGAGTGGATGGCGAGCACCTGCAGGTCATTACCGTCATGAACTTCAAAGGAGGTTCAGGCAAGACGACCACTGCCATTCATCTCGCACAGTATCTTGCCCTCAATGGCTATAGAGTCCTCGCACTTGATCTTGATCCACAAGCGAGCCTCTCTTCGCTTTTCGGACTCCAACCCGATTTAGACGTGGCGACGAACGAAACTCTGTATGGCGCGATCAGATATGATGGGCAAAGGATCCCACTTTCGGCGATCGTAAGATCCACTTACATTCCGAATTTGCATCTCGTGCCGGCGAACCTTGAGTTAATGGAGTTCGAGCATGAGACGCCGCGAGCGCTCATCTCCCACGCGGGACAAACTCTATTTTTCGATCGGGCCGCGGAGGCGCTCGCTCAAGTGCAGGCAGCATACGACGTGGTGGTGATCGATTGCCCCCCACAACTCGGCTACCTGACATTGTCCGCTCTCACCGCGGCTACCTCGGTTTTGGTCACGATCCACCCTCAAATGCTCGACGTCGCGAGCATGAATCAGTTTCTGCAAATGACCGGAGATTTACTGGAGGTGGTCGCCCAGTCTGCACCCGGCGGCGAATCCGCCGGATACGATTGGATGCGCTATCTCGTTACTCGCTTTGAACCAAGTGATGGACCACAAAACCAGATGGTCGGCTTCTTGCGCTCGCTTTTTGGAGATCACGTCCTCAATCATCCGACACTGAAAAGTACTGCGATCTCTGACGCAGGCCTTACAAATCAAACGATATACGAAGTCGAGCGCGCCCAGTTCACCCGAGCAACGTACGACAGAGCGCTTGAGGCGGTTAACCTCGTGAACTCCGAGATTGAATCATTGATACGCAGAGCGTGGGGGCGCGAGGGATGAGCCGCAAGAACATTTTCGCCGCCGTCGGACAGTCCAAGTTTGCCGCGGCAAACGATCGGGAAGTCAAGGTGGCCGACCGACCATTAGCCGACGCAACGGAACGACTAAACGCGAGCGCCTCCCCAGTTGGGTCTCTTGGCCGCGTGTTAAACGACGCTCGGCAAAAGTCACTGCGAGCGGAAGAAATGGAGCGTTCGGTCAGGGACGCTTGCGCCGTCATTGAGCTCAATCCACAAGACATTGAGCCTTCATTTGCGCGCGACCGCATGGCCGGTTACTCTCCCGAGGATCTCGATGACAGCTTTCTTGCCTCGATCCGGTCAAACGGCCAGCAAGTCCCAGTGTTGGTCCGCCCTCACCCGACTCAAGCCGGCCGGTATGAAACAGCTTACGGCCACCGACGCATAGCTGCGGCTCGCATTTTAGGCCGAACGGTACGCGCGGTCGTGAAGTCGATGAGCGATGACGAACTTGTCGTTGCACAGGGTCAAGAAAACGTCGAGCGAAATGGTCTCTCGTTTATCGAGAAATGCCGATTTGCTTACGTTCTCGAGAGCCGTTCATTTACGCGCGAGACGATAAGTGGCGCTCTATCGGTTCACAAAACCATCCTTTCGATTATGGTCTCTCTCATCGAACGACTACCCAGCGACGTCATTGACGCGATTGGACCAGCTCCTTCGACGGGTAGGCGCGCATGGTCGCAGCTAGCGGATCGCCTCGATAGCACTGTCGTGCTCGATCGAGTCCGGAACGTCATCGCGAATCCAGAGAAGTTTGCCGCGGCAAAGTCTTCCGATGAGCGATTTCGGCTCCTTCTTGCGGTCGCGACCGAAAAAGTGTCTGCGCCCCGAAAGCAGACTTGGTCTCGGGCTGACGGGCGCTCATTCGCAAGCCTAGCAGTCAGCGAAGCAAAAATTATCCTGTCGGTCGATCGCCACAAACACCCGGAGATCGCGGAGGTGATCCTCCGCCGCTTATCGGCCCTGCAGGCCGAACTTGAGAATCCCGAAAATGACCCGATGAAGGAAAGCTAAAGCAAAAGAAAAAGGCCCCCGAAACGAAACGCCCCGGAAGCCCTTCTCAGATCTAGCAGTCAGAGAATCCCACTTCCGCGAATCGCTGTCAAGAGTCGGCGCCGTTTCGGCGAGCGGATTTCTTTTGCCTGAACGAGGCAAAGGAAGATGCAGACACGTCCAACGACGCCCTTCGGGCGGCGGCCGTTGTCGCTCGCCATGGTGGCGAGCCAGGCTGCGACCGAAAATTTCGCCGCGAAGCCGGGCGCATCCGAAACCGTCGTCCACAAATGGCGACTGTTTCGGGCGCTCACCGAAGCCAAAGAGCCGCTCGGCGTCACCGAGCGCGCGCTGTCCGTATTGCACGCGCTGCTGAGCTTTCACCAGGAGACGGCGCTCAGTCTGCCGGAGATCGATTCGATGTCCGTCAAGGCGGGCTCGGCCGGCGCCGGAATCGTCGTGTTTCCCTCGAACAAGGAGCTGTCGATCCGCGCCCATGGCATGGCGCCGGCGACGCTGCGGCGGCATCTCGCATGCCTTGTCGACGCCGGCCTGATCATCCGTCGCGATTCCCCGAACGGCAAACGTTTCGCCCGAAAAGGGCAGGGGGGAACCATCCAGGACGCTTTCGGCTTCGACCTCGCGCCGCTGGTGGCGCGCTCAAGCGAAATCGAGAACCTCGCCGAGGAGGTGCGGGCCGAGAACCGCGCGATCGCGCTGCTACGGGAAAAGATCACGCTCACTCGCCGGGACATCGTCAAAATGATCGAGACTGGATTGGAGGAGGGCGTTTCGGCCGACTGGGAGGACGCGCATCAGCGCTACGCGGCGCTCTCGGGGCGCTATGGGCGAGGGCTTACACGCACCAATTTGGAGGCTCTGGCGGGCGAGCTGGGCACGCTGGCGACCGAAATCCACAAGTCGCTGGAAAAGCATGTAAAAGCTCAAAATATGAGCGGCAATGAGTCTCAAACTGAGCGCCACATACAGAATCAAACTACAAACTTTTCTGATCTTGAACCTAGCCTTCAAAAAGGCAGGGCCAATCCGTCTGAGCCAAAGGTCGAAGAGGGCGAGGAGCCGATCGCTTGTACGCCAGGAACGTCGTCGGAACGATGTCGGACTGTCGATCCCAAACCGCCGCTTCGAACCTATCCTCTCGGCATGGTGCTGGAGGCCTGCCCAGACATCGTCGATTACGGCAAGGGCGGCGAAATTTGCTCATGGCGAGACCTTGCGGCGGCGGGGGCGACGGTGCGCTCGGCGCTCGGTGTTTCGCCAGACGCTTGGTCGCAAGCTTTGGACGTCTTGGGTGAGCATGACGCCTCCATCGTCATCGCCGCTATCCTGCAACGTGGAGATGAGATCAAGAGCGCCGGTGGTTATCTCCGCGTCCTGACCGAAAAGGCGAGGGCAGGGGAGTTCTCACTCGGGCCGGTGCTGATGGCCCTGTTGCGCGGCAAGGCTGGGAAGGCGGCGCGCGAACGAAAGAGGACGGGTTGACGTGGAGGCGCTTTTTCGGATGGCGAGGCGCGAGGGCGTCTCCGTTATGCTTCGGAGGCGATCCCTGGGAACGCCGAGAACGGGCCGTCGAAGGGATTGCGCCGCTGCGACGCGGCAAATCCTCACGCATCCCGATTGGACCGCCGCGGCGCGGGCCTGGCGCGCCTGATGGACGCTACGCTGGCCGCGCGGCTGCTCGTGGAATCGGGCGCCGCGCCCGAGAGCGGGGCAGTCTACCAAACCGGCGCGAAGCCGGTCCAATCAACCAGCGCAAATTCCGACGCCTGAATTCGATTTTCGGGGGTTGTGCAACGATGGACCGCGAGCGACGAGCGCGGTCTTATGTAGCAACCGCCACCGTCGCTTGACATCGGTCGCGATCTCGCCGAGAGTGTTCTTGTTATGTTCTATCTGGCGAAGGCGCCATGGCTCAGCATTTCCTCCTGTCAGCCGCTGCGCGATCTCTCAGCATCGGCAAGGTCATGCGTATGTCCGACCGAGGCGCCGCGAATGTTTTCGCGCGGCTGCGCTGGCCGACGACCGATGGCAAGCCCGTATGTCCGAACTGCGGCTGCACGGCCTGCTATGACTGTCGGCGCGGCGCTCATCTGCGCTGGCGATGCCAGGCCTGCGGCAGCGACTTTTCTCTGACCTCGGGCACGCTGTTCTCGTCGCATAAGCTGCCACTGAAAACCTATCTCTTGTCGATCGTCTTGTTCTGCAACGAGGTGAAGGGCAAGAGCATGCTCGCCCTGTCCCGAGATCTCGGCGTTCAATATAAGACGGCCTTCGTGCTGGCGCACAAGCTCCGCGAAGCCATGGCCGCCAGCCTGCGCGGCCTGAAAATCGGCGGCGAGGGAAAAGTCGCCGAGATCGACGGCGCCTATTTCGGCGGTCATGTCCGCCCGGAGAATCTGGCGGCCGACCGTGTCGATCGTCGCCTCGCCGAGAACCAATCGGGGAAACGCAAAGTCGTCGTCGTGGTGCGAGAACGCGACGGGCGCACCTTGCCGTCCGTGTTCCCGTCCGAGGACGCGGCAACCTCTTTCATTCGCAGCCGGGTCGCCAAGGGAACCGTGGTTCACGCCGACGAGAGCCCGGCCTGGAATTCGCTGCACGCCAAATTCTCGATGAAACGGATCAATCATCAGGAGGGATACAGCATCGACGACGCCTGCACCAATGGCGCCGAGTCGTTCTTTTCACGGATGCGCCGCGGCGAGCTCGGGCATCATCACCATATCGCCGGAATCTATTTCGCCAGATACGCGCAGGAAGCGGCATGGCGCGAAGATCACCGCCGCATCGGCAATGGCGACCAAGCGGAAGGCGTCATCGGATTGGCGATGGGCCTTGGACCATCGATCGACTTTTGCGGCTATTGGCAGCGGGCGACGGCTGGCTAAATCACGCGCCACATCGTGGTCCCGGCCGCCTCGCTGCGTTCGATCGTATCCTTCGCCCGGTTCAACGAGCAGAGAACGGTCTTGTGAACCAACTCACGCGTGCGAGCGTCGTCTTCCCGTAGACCCTTCGCCTTCATGACTCCTGCGACGACATCGCGCGTGGTCATCGCCTCCGTGACTTCACGCAGAACGTCATAGATGCGCCGGCGGCATTCGCCCGGACGGAACCAGTTGTTGTGCGCGCGTGGCGCGGTCGATCGGGTCTCCTCGTCTTCGATGCTGGGGTCGAACAGCCGTATCGTGGCGTCGATATGCCCGAGATCGGCGCGCTGTCGATCGACTTGACGCTCCAGCTGGGCGATGGTGTCGGCGAGCTCCGATCTCTTGTCTCGCAAGGCCGAGATAATTTCCCTCGTGCTCATCGCCGTTCCCATGCTCAATCAATGATGAGCCGACAGCATAGAGCCTCAAAATCCGCGCCAGTAGAGGAAGCCAGTGGCGGCTGCTACATAAGACCGGACGAGCGCTGTCGGTCCGGCCTATTTGGCGGACCGGGCAACGTTGAAAATACGGGGAGTTTTCTCAGGCTTATTGAACGGACTCCGGCTTATTGAGCGGATAATTCAGGCCCAATTGGCGGATCGCGGCGCTCGACGTGAATGTGCCGGTTTGTTTGCACGATCTCGCTCATGGGACACTATCTCATTGTAATTACAATATATAACCGGTGATGTGGGACGGCTACTCCGGCTTATCGAGCGGAATGTTCAGGGTCAATTGGCGAACAAGCTCACTCTCGGCGCCTTATTGGTGTGATTTCAAGAAGGTGCAGGCGCTGGCCGGCTCTCTCTGCGCAGCTGGCTGGATTCCCGCGGCGCGGTGATGGGAAGGACTTGGCCGCGCGCCAGGAAGGCATGCGCGACGAGCAGCCGCAAACACAATGAATTTGGCGCGGTTCATGTGCGAGGCGCGCGACCGCGTGCGCGAAGCCTCTGCGGGCGAGTCCGCCAATTGAGCCGGAGCGCCGGACGAAAAAAACGACAGCTGGGAACGCTGTCCGGTCATTGAACCAGAGCGACAAGCGCTGTCGTTCGCGTTCATTGAGTGGACAGCCAACCATCTGATTTCTCTCATTTCGGCATCGCGCTGGATCGGTGGACTCGCGTTAGATCAGTGGACTTTTTGCGGTCATTCGCTGGACTGACTTCGGAGCCTTCGATCGCGATCGAACCACCCCGATATCTGCGGTTTTCAAACGCTTGCGTGCGCCTGTCCACTAAACCGGAGCAAAGCGAGTCCGATGAACCGGCGAAAATTCCGACGCCTGAATTCGATTTTTGCGGGCTGTCCACCCAATGAATGCGAACGACACGCCCGCATTGCCGGGAAATCTGCGGCATGTCCGATAAGCGCACATTATCGGACATGGACATCAGCTAACAAGCGCGGCGCTTTTCATGCGAATTGATGGGACAAAGCGCTGGCATAGGTTGCCATTCGACATGCGCCGATCCGAATCCCGCCGCTGCGGCAAAACCCGCGCGCAACGCGTCGGCGGCGTCTGAGATGTCACCTAACAAGTTGATGACATAGCTTTTCCGCGTTGGGCACAGGCCGCGCCCGGCGGCGCGTCCTTCTCGGCCGGCGTCGGCCTCGCGCTCCTCGATCAGACGCTGCGTACCCAGCCGCGCTTTGCGGGCGCGCCGCCGTCGCCGCGCCGATCACCGCAGGCTCCCGCAAGAATGAAGCTTTCCGCGACGCTGTCTGCCTCGCCGCGCCCGGCGCCGGAGCGTCGACGCTGGGCGGCCGCGTGCTCGCCGTGTGGCGTGACCTGGCGCGCCGCCCGAGCCTCGATGGCGCCGCGCTCACCACCGGCCGCCGCGCTGCTGGAGCTGCCCCGGAGCGTGTCAACGATTTTGAGACAGCGGGATTTAGAATTTAAGCTTGGGTTTCTTGTGTTTTGAGCGGCGGATTGATCCAGGCGGCGGTTGGCTTTCGGGGCGGGCTCGGCGGCATTCTGACGAAGCGTTCGGGGTTGGCGTTGAAAGCGCGATCGAGGATTTTCTGGCGAGCGTCATAGATTTCTTCGGCCTGGCCGAAATGAACCTGATCCGGAGTCATCAATCCGATGCCAGCGTGGTGATGATCGCGATTGTACCAAGTGAAGAAAGTGGCGAACGAATGTCTTCGCGTCCTCGACGCAGCCGAAGCGCTTTGGGAACTGCGGCTGGTATTTCAGTGTCTTGAAACAGCTTTCGGAGAATGGATTGTCGTTCGATGTATAGGGTCGGCTATGCGATTTGGTGACGCCGAGATCGGCGAGCAGCAGGGCCGTGGCCTTGGCTTTCATCGGTCCGCCGCGATCGGCATGCAGAGTGAGCTGGCCGGGCTCCACGCCGTGCTTTTCGACAGCGTCGTTGAACAGAGGTTTGAACAGCGCGGCGGTTTCCGCGTCGGCGATGTGCCAGCCGACCACGCGACGGCTGAAGATATCGAGGATCACATAGAGGTAGAAGTAGGTCCATTTGACCGGCCCCATCAGCTTCGTAATGTCCCAGGACCAGACCTGATTGGGTCCGGTCGCAAGAAGCTCGGGCTTTTGATAGGCGGGATGGCGCAATTGCCGCCGTCGCTCGCGGACCTCGCCGTGCTCGGCGAGGATGCGATACATGGTTCGGATCGAGCACAGATAGACGCCCTCGTCGAGCAGGCAGGCGTAGATTTCGGCAGGCGCGAGATCGACGAAGCGCGGCCCGCGCAGCATCTCGAGAATATGCTGTCGCTCGGTGTCGGTCAGGGCGCGCAATGGTTTCGGACGCGCCCTCGCGACGGCCGGCGGCTGTTTACGGGCAGCCTCGCGACGGTGCAGGCTGGCGCGCGAAAGGCCCAGCGCTGCGCAGGCCGCAGCGATCAGGCCACGGCGTGGCGCCAGCGCCGCTACGGCGTCCATCAGGAGTCCTCGTCGTTCACGATCGGGAGCCCCAGCAACAGAGCAATTTTTATGGAATGGCCCGCCCCTCCTTCCGGCGTAGTAGGCTCGCCGGCGATAGAACGGAGGGATTGGTCATGAAGACGAAGGTTTCCGTGCTCGGGATCGACATCGGCAAGAATATTTGCAGTCTCGTTGGCTTCGACGCGGCCGGGACGGTGGTCATGCGGCGGCGGGCGACGCGGGAGACGCTGATCGGCTTGGCAGCGAAGCTGCCGGCCTGTGTCGTCGCGATGGAAGCGTGCTGCGGCGCTCATCATCTGGGGCGGGTCTTCGCGGCTCATGGCCACGAGGTTCGGCTGATGTCGCCCGAATATGTTCGCCCCTATGTGAAAGCGCAGAAGAACGACGATCGCGACGCTGAAGGGATCGCCGAGGCGGCGACGCGGCCGACCATGCGCTTTGTGGAACTGAAAACGCAGGATCAGCTCGACATCCAGACGTTGCATCGGTCTCGCGACCGACTGGTCGGCGAACGGACGGCGCTGATCAACCAACTGCGGGCGATCCTTCTGGAGCGCGGAATCGTCGTTCCCAAGGGTAAACGTCATCTCGCGGATTATCTCGCCGTCATGCTGGACGAAGGGGGCCGACACACTTTGAGCGACCGGATGTACAGGCTCGTCGACGACGCTCGCACGCAATGGCGCGAGCTGGACAAGCGCATCGCCGCCTTCGACGCGGAGTTCACGGCTTTCGCCAAAGAGAACGAGGACGCCCGGCGACTGGCGACAATACCGGGCGTCGGCGCCCTGATCGCTTCGGCCTTGTTGGCGGCGATCGGAAAGGCCGAGACGTTCGAGCATGGTCGCGATCTTGCGGCCTGGCTCGGCCTGGTCCCCCGTCAGGCGACGACGGGGGGCAAGCCGAAACTGCTCGGGATCAGCAAGCGGGGCAACCGATATTTGCGCAGGCAACTCATCCATGGCGCGCGGGCGGCGCTCCCCCATGTCGCCAAACGCGACACGTCGCTCGGGCGGTGGCTGACGACGCTGCTCGCCCGCGTGCATCAGAATGTCGCGGTCGTCGCCTTTGCCAACAAGCTGGCGCGGATCTCCTGGGCGGTGCTGCGGCGTGGAGAAACATTTGCCGACAAGGAGGCGATCCTGGCGGCGTGAGACTGGTCGTTCGGCGCATGTGCTGCTGATCGTCCGACGATGTTTGCGGGTGGTGGATCGAAAGATGGCCTGACTGATAGTCGAACGGCGTTCTGGAAACCTGGTTCAAAAAACGGCGTTCGACGCCGAGACTTTTATGAGGACCGGAACGCGCGTATCTCCATCTTGGCCGGGGGCTCGCCCCGAGGCCGGATACGTTGACGCAGACCCATCAGAAGGCGCTCTCGATAAAACTGCTTGCAGACGGGGCGGGCCATACGTTTTTGGATTTCGATGATCGCCTCGGCGCGTTCCAAGCGTTTTGTCAGGAGGCGGTTCTCGCGCTGCAATTGCGCATGTTCGGCCGCCAACGGATTGGGCTCTACGACCTTGGGGCCGCGCTTGACAGGGCTCAGCGCTTCAAAGGCCCCGGCGGCGCGTTGGCGACGCCAGTCCGTCAGGGCCGATGAATAGAGCCCCTCGCGGCGTATGATCGCCCCGATGCCTCCTGGAACCCCAGCCGCGCGATCCGCTTCATCGAGGATGCGCAATTTGTCTTTGGCCGTAAACGTGCGCCGACGCGGGCGAAGGACGAGTTCCGGCGACGCGGCGTCTGGCGTCGAAACAATCGTCGGCCTCCGGCCTTCCTCAGCTTCGACGCCAGACGCCGCAAGAGTCTTTCCATCAATGATAGGGCGCATAACCATGGGATGTTTCGACCTCGGCCCTCAAGGGTAAACTCCCGCGGGGTGTTTGTCTCAACATCGTTGGCACGGAGGGCCCGCGTCGGATTGGCAGGGCGACGCGACGCTTGCGGAGGCCGCTTCGGCGCGCGGTGGCGACATCCTCGCCGCACGGGGCGCCGAATATCGTCCTCGCCCAACGGCTGAATTGGGACGCGCCGCTGCCGCTCGCCATGATCGCCGCCGTCGATCCGGCGCTGCGCCGCGGGACGCAGGGGCGGCGGTCGCGGCCGCGCGATCCCGATTGGAGGAGGCGCTGAGCTTGGCGCAGTATGCGCCGAGACCCTCTCGGAAATCCTCACCACCCTGCAACATGCACGGTTTCGCCGGAATTTGGCGCTAGCCCTGCCAATACAAATTCAGGCAATGATTCGAGGCAGTGTTCAGCGTCTCACCCTGCAACATGGAGTTGCGGCTACATGCGAGATCCTGATCCGTTTCTCCTTTCCGTGTCAGAAAAAGTGACCACAGGAGCGATGCGCGCCAACGGGACGATTCCGCATGACTGGCGTTGCATCGAGGTTCCGTGGCAGCACGTCGTGATTTTCGACAAGATTATTGAGATTGGCGGAACCAATATGCGCGTCCTTACCAGCCGCACCGCCGATGGAAAAAAGCGCGGGCGGGTTGCCGTCGGGCCAGAAGCATCGAAGCGCATTAACGAGCGAGCGTACGAAATCCATGCTCTTTTCATGACGGTTGCTTCCGCAATCGAAACTGACGACATCGTGTCTCAAGACGCAGCATGATCGCCTATGTGCGGCTTATCTTCGCCGGCGCGCTCAGCTCGACGCCATTGTCGCGAAACGCCTGTCACAGCATCGACGTCGTGCCGAGCGATGGGCGATGTCACGTAAACTCGAATCTGGCGCGCTGCCGCCGCACGGGCCGATTTCAAGCGGCTGTCGTCATGGATTTCGTGAACCGCCTGCGCTCGGTGGCGGACGGGCGGCTCCTCGAAGCGAGCAGCGAGCGGTATTCTCGCCCATCCACGCGGATGCGAGCAACTGCTCGACGATGTTGCGAATCCTGCGGTGATCGCGCCTCAGATCAGGAGCACGCGACCCCTGTGCTCACAAGAGCTTCACGCGGAACGAGCCGCCGAAGGTCGCCGGCCAGCGCGCCAAGCCGACTTTCGCCGGATTGCTGGCGTTTCCCGGGTCCCATGACGAAAAGGGCCGCTCGTCTCCGATGTTCTTGGCCCAGAAGGTGAGGCTATATCGATTGTCGTCGGTGCGAATGCCGACGCCCGCGTTCACGATCGCAAAACTTCCCTGCCAGTATTGCAGGATGGACCAGGGATTGGTCAGCTGCGTCTTGTCCTGCCAGTTGACGTTGACATAGCCGAACGCCGTTATCGGCTGGTCGAACCGCTCGCCGAAGCTGGCGAAGCGATCGAGGTTGCTGAACACGCGCCCCAGCGGTTGCTCGTAATTCACGCCGATATTGAAGGTCCAGAGTGGGACGCTCTGCCAACGCGTGTTGGAAAGCGATAGCGTTCTAGGTGCTGCGACGGCGCCGCCGGACCAACTCCAATCCGCCGGCGGCGGCGCGTCGGGGAAGGACACCCAGCGGGCGTCCGAGAAGGCGGCATTGAAATTGATCCACAGTCTCTCAATCGGGCTCCAGCGCCCGTCGAGCTCGATTCCGCGCAAGCGGGCATGTTGGGCATTGCCGAGTAGAGACACGCTGACAGGCGCGCCGAGCGCATCGACGCTCGAGGAGTCGACGATGTTGGTCTGGAAATTGTAAAAATCGTTCCAATAGAAATTGGCATTGAAAAACAGGTGATTGTCGAGCCAGTTCGACTTGACGCCCAGCTCATAGTCCCATGAGATCTCGGGCTTCACGAACGGCGTCGGAAAGCGCAAAAATTCTCGCAGCCCGGTTTGTGGATTGAGTTGGTAAAGAGCATTAGCGATGTTGACGGCGGCCGCCTTCTCGGCTCGGCCCAGGAGTCCGTAAAGAAGGACATTTTCGTTCCACTGATATTGCGGATTGAGTATCGCCGTCAGGTTGTTTTGATAATTTGAAGTGTAGCCCCTGTCTTGGAGGCCGCCATAGCCCCCCGCTACGATGACCGCTTGGTCCTGATCGAGGATCGACAGTGTCGGATGATAGCGGTTGAGATGCCACACCGATCCCCCGCGGATCTGGTAGCTGTTGCGCAAGCCCAAAGTGATCGCGAGCTGCTCGTCGTAATGCCAGCTCGCCTGTCCATAGGCGGCGAATTGAATATCCCGATTCTTGGTATACCACCAGTCCTCGACGCCCGGCACCGCGGCCGGTCGGTTCAGCCATTTCGCGGCGTCGACGCCGAATTGCGTATGGTGCATATCGT
The DNA here is from genome assembly GCF_000745215.1 of Methylosinus sp. PW1. Classification (NCBI taxonomy): domain Bacteria; kingdom Pseudomonadati; phylum Pseudomonadota; class Alphaproteobacteria; order Hyphomicrobiales; family Methylocystaceae; genus Methylosinus; species Methylosinus sp. PW1. Next base: position 78,604 of record NZ_JQNK01000006.1, on the reverse strand, counting down.
TGCCCAAATCTTCGTAGAAGAGATAGACGCCCGTGCTCCATTCGAGTTCGCGATCCTTGGGCGAGGTGAGCCTGAATTCCTGCGACCCTTGCCCGACATGTGTGTTCATGCCGGTGCGCCACAGGTCGAGCAATTGGGTGTCGTCGAAATACCGCTGCTCATCGCGGGAGAATCCGTAGGCGGAAATCGAGGTGAAAATATTCTCGCCGACGCTCACGTTGAGCTCGTTCGAAGCCGTGATGGTTCTTACCGGATCGACGCCCATCCGTACGATGGACGGCTTGTAGGGATCGAATGATAATAGCGGCCTTCCAAGGCGATTCACGACATTCTGGCCCCAGGTCGCGCTCGGCCGCGTGCCGTTGGCGTAGACGAGGAAAGAATCTGCGAAAGGTGCGGTTGTGTAGCCATTATATTCGGTGGTCTTATTGTAATTGAAAATGAGACGGTCGGAGAAGTCGTCGCCCACATAGAACAATTGCGCACGCACGCCCCAGCGGTCGGTGTTCTTATAGCCGGCGCCACTCACCTGATCACGGATCCAGCCATCGCCCTTGTCGAGAAAGAAGCTCACGCGATAGGCGAGTTTGTCGTCGATGATCGGTCCGGTGACGGTGGCTTTCTCGATGATGCGGCTGTAATTGGCGAAATTGGTCTCGGTCATCGCCTGCCGGGTGAAAGACGGTAGCTGATTGCGAATGATGACGGCACCGACCGGCGTGTTCTTGCCGCCCGCGGTGCCCTGCGGGCCATAGGCCACTTCGAAGGACCTAACGTCGAACGGGTCCATCCACTGAAAGTTCCGATACTTCCAAAATACATTGTCGACGATATAGCCGGTCGGAGATTCTGCGCCCCATGCCCCAGTTCCGGTGCCGAGCCATCGCAATGTCGCGCGATTGCTGACCGCCGTGCTCGCTTGATTTATGCGGTAGTTCGGGACGAGCTGCTGCAATTCGTCGAGGCGGTTGACGTTTTGGCGCTCGATGCTCTTGGGATCGACGACGATGACCGACTGCGGCTTTTTCTGCGCCTCCGTGACGGGACGCGAGGTTTCGCCCCGGTCATCGTCCTCGCCGGGGACGATGACATCACCGACCTGGACGTTCACTGCAGTCGGAGCCTGGGAGTCTTCGGCGCGAGACGCGCCGAGCGAGGTCGACAAGGCGACGGCGGCCGTAACCATATAGGCGAGGCTCGACGCGCTGGACATGAAACAGGGCCGCAATTTGGGGGCGACGCCGGACTTTGAACGGAGCATTGGCAAGCCTTTAATCACATAAACTCGATCGACTTAATAGACAATAGCTCCGATGCAGCTGTCAAGGCGATCTCAGCACGCTGATAGAGGAAGCGTATCGGCGCCGCCGAAGGGCTTGTCGTCGCGCACGTCGTCTCATCGCCATGCACGCGACATGATCGCGAATGAGATCGTAGAGTGGCCGCAGCAGCGAGGCGAGGCCCCTGCGGGCCAACGCCTGCCGCTTTGCGTCCCGAGGTTGCCGCTGCGGCTCCGTTGTCGTTGGCCGGCGCGGCGATGTTGTTTTGCATCTTCCTGCGCCTCGTTCGTATCCCTTGCGACGAGTCCCGCCTCTCGAGTCGGGCGCCGGCGCGCGGCGGCGACATCCTCGCTGCCTGGGGCGCCGATCTCGTCCTCCGCTCGCTCGGCGGCTGAACTGGGACGCGCCGCTGCCGCTCGTCATGATCGGAATCGTCGATCCGTCGCTGCGCCATGGAACGCAGGGACGGCGGCCGCGGCCGGGCGATCTCGAATGGGCAGAGGCGCTCGCCGCCGAGCTCGCTCGCCGCGCCGAAGCCTTGCAACAGATCGCGCCGCGCGGCGGCTGTTCGATCGGCTGACCGCGCTCGGCGCCGCGCGCGAACTCACCGGCCGGACGAACTTCCCGCTCTACGGCCTCTAAAAGAGCGCGCAATGGGACGAGCGAACTCCGGACCAGTCGAAAGTTTCGGATGAAAACAAATTGGTTTGTTGTTCACAAAACGCTGCGAAGCCACCGATAGGCTGTTCCCGCCCTTCCACCGGGTCGCCAGTGGGCAGAGCGCTTTCTGACGTCGATTTTCGCGACGTGGAGAAGCTTTGGCGCTCTCGCTTACCGGTATCGGCGCCGATTGGACGGTCCGACCTCGAAACGCCGCCCGTGCGATTGCGAATTCGTGCGTCGACTGGCCGCGAAAGTTTACGTCGGCGACCGGGATGATCGAAGCGCGGAGCCTCTCCATCGCCGAAAGATGGTGTGCCCAGAGTCGGATTTGTGGGAAACGCCACAGCCGTCCGAACCGCGTGCCACTAGTCTGCAGCGGTTCTCAGAAAATGCGCTCGGGCGCTCCATTCATTCGAGGAAGCACGTTATGAACACTATTCAGGCGAAGCCGGAATTTCTTGCGATCACCAGAGGCGCCGCGCATGTGATCGACGAGACGAATCTCTTTGTTCATTCGGTCCTGCGGATCGGCGCGGATACATTCGAGTCGCCGCTGCTGTTTGATGGACGGCATCCTTATCTCTACGACAATCCGGCCATAGCGAATCATGTTTCCGGGACGTCTTTCCTCGATGCGAGCCGGCAGCTGCTGAAGGCCATCAGCCACCTCTATTACAATGTTCCGATCGAAAATCGTTTCGTGATCCAAAAGGTCGAAATGAATTTCGCGCGCTGGGCGAAGATCGGCGTCGAGATCCGCGCGCTGGTCGAGGCGGAGGCGCTCGAGCGCGTGCTCGGCGGCGTCGCTTCGGTGAGTGTTTGCGGAAAAATCACTTTCCAGCAGGAGGGACGCGAGCTTGGATCGATGACCGGGAAATTTTCGACCTTTTCGGCGGAGGTCGAGGCGCGGCTGATGTCGCGCCAATATCGACAGCCTCCCGTTATTGATCAGGCGGTCGCGGCCTGAGCTTTCAGTGACGCTTCGTTTTCGCCACGGGCCGTCCGGGAGATTCGCCCCGACCCCCGCGATGGCGGGGCGAGTCTCGGGAGCATGAGGAAGCATGCCGCCTCAGCATGAATCGCTAGATCCACGTTTTCGTTTGCTAGCCCCGGATACCAACGCTCGAAGGTTGATCGTAGAGTTCCATCGAGCGTCTTGGTGCGGGTCCGCAAGAGAGAATGCGCGCCGCGCCGAGTCCATTGCATCTGCTGCATTGTTTGCCTTTGATCATCGAGCCCGCGCCGCGGGCGGCGATATCACAGTGGCCACCGGCGAAAGAAACCGCGTCCGGAGTCGTCGAGGTCGGGCTGAAGGACGTGCGAGCGAAGATCAGCGCCACGGTGCATACAAGCGCTCGGTTTTGCCCCCCGCGGAGCGCAAAATTTCAACAGTTAGGATGCCGATCGGCGTCGAGAGCCCTCGCCGGTTCACATTGATGACTCTTGTTATCTGACCCTTCGGCGACGGAGCCTCTCAATCGGCGAGGGAATATCGACATTGCAACTACAGGTAAATTCAAGCGCCAACGTCTTGGCGTGTAGTCTCGGCCGGATCTTCAGTTTTTCATGTTAGACAGCCTTTGGGGCGCTCGTTATGTTCCATTCGAGAGCGTAGATCGAGAACGTTCTTACACAAACGCTATCGAGAACATAAAATAAATCTATTGTAACTACCGAGATTATAGACTTTGATACAAGCCAATGATTTTATGCGAGGGAGACTTACTTTGACTGCTGCCGCTGAAGCGCTGGTTCCAGCGCAGGGATCAATAAGCTTGGCGGAGGAATTTCGAACACGCAATCTCTTCTCGTTGGCCGAGGGCGGCCCTGCGAACTACCCCGTTCGCGCCGCCGCAGCGCTCCGCTATGCGCCACTTTGACGGATGTGGTGACCTTCCCTCTCTCGCGCACCGAGAGGTCTGTCGGGAAGACGCTGGGACTCGTCGTCGTTACGAACCCTGTGATCGATCCACCGCCTACCGACCAGGCGCCGCCACAAGACGCGCTCGACGAAACACCGCCGACGGAAGACACGCGCGGGGCCGCGAGGGCCCAGCCGTTGCGCGGGTAGGGCCGCAAGGAGCGGAGGTCGGCGGCACAGAAGGGGAGAGCGTCGCCCACACGGGGAGGGATTGCGATGAACGCGAGACTGCAGGCTGTCGTCACGGAGAGCGAAGCGATGGAGAAGCGCTCCTCCCTGCGCAAGGAAGGCATTCTCACGGCGGCGCGAGCGCAATTTCTGGAACAGGGCTTCTCAAAGACCAGCATGGACGCGATTGCGCGTTCCGCGGGCGTGTCGAAAGCGACGCTCTACGCGTATTTCCCGAGCAAGGAAACGCTCTTCGCCGATCTGGTCGAGATCGAATTTCGAACGAGAACGCTTCGCTGCGCCGCGCCCGATCTCGACCTCGGCCTTGCGCCCGCGTTGCGAGCACTGGGGAGGGAGCTCGTGAGGTGCTGGTTCGGGAAGGATTCCACTGCGTTCTTCCAGGCCGTGTGCAGCGAACGCTGGCGTTTTCCCGGACTCTGCCGTCTGGTGTTCGAGAGCAATCAGCTGGCTGTGTTCGGCGTCCTCATTTCCGTCTTCGAGGAGGCCAAGCAAAAAGGGCTTCTCACTTTCGCCGACGCGAATATCGTCGCCGCGCAACTGCTTCATCTCGTCTTGGCGGATTTGCCTCTTCGGATCGCGCTCGGCCTCGAGCCGCCGAGCGAAGCAGAGGCCGAAGCGACGCTCGATGCTGGTATCGACTGCTTTCTGAGAGCATACGGAGCGACGCCGACGTGCGACACAGCGTGATCGGAGTTTGGCCTCCAAGTTTGAGACGGTCTCAGGCATAGGCGCGCGAAGGAGCGTGCGCCTCGGTCGAATTGGATTGCTACGTATTATAAGGTTCCTTATCTTTCGCCTCGAGAGGAGACCAATTTTGCCGACCGACGGCCGAGAGCGAGAGCTCGCATTCGCGATCAGCGACGCGGCGCGCCTACTGCGAACCTACGCGGACCAAGAGGCGCGTCGATTCGGGATGAACAGGGCAAAATGGGCCGTTTTGTCCCGGCTCGAACGATCCGAAGGATTGAGGCAGAACGAGCTCGCTGAACTTCTCGATCTCCGACCCATAAGCCTAACCGCGATTATGCAGCGCTTGACCGGCTTTCGCGGTGAAGTGGAACATTTTTTGGTTCCAGATGACGCGCGCGCAGCACCAGCGACTCTGGCGGCGGGCCGGAGTTTCGAAAGGCGAAGGCTTGCGGGTGGACGGAAAAGGGTTCGGATTTCGGGGGCGCTCGCCCCGCCGGTCATGTCGCGAGGCGCGGAATGCGCGCGAGCGCGATGCGAAGGAATCGCTGGTCGGGACAGCTCGTCGGCAGATGGATTTTGATGGCGGTCTTCATCTCGACGACACGCGCGGCGATTTTCACGAGACGTAGACGCAGAGTGTCGAACTGAGCCGTCCGCCAAGCCGAGCGCTTGGGCGCCGCCATGCGCAAGCCCCACATGATCCAATAGGCTCCGGCGTGCAGGAACAGGCGAAGCTGATTGGCTGTCGCCTTCATGCATGAGGTTCGGTCGGCGCAAAGATGCGTCTTCCAGGATTTGATATGGTTCTCGGCTTGGCCGCGTCGGCAATAGACATCTTCATAGAGACGGCGGGCATTGCGGGCTTCGAGATTGGTGACGACGAAGCGCGTGTCGACGCCGTCGGGCCCTGCTTCGGTTCGTGCGATGATGCGCTCGACGCGGCTCCAGCTCTGTGCGCCGTCGAGGAATTCCTTGTAGCGCCGCGCCTTGCCGGCCGAAGGCGTCGCCTCGAACGCGGCCTTGGTTCTGGCTTCGAGGCCGAGGATATGCGATCTCAGCGTCGTCGTCGGGGCGACGCCGAAGATGAAGTCGAGGCCATTGGCGCGGCAGAAGTCGATCGTCTCGGGCGTGCAATAATGATGATGTGGACGGCCTCACCTCAACGGCATCATAGTGCCAAGGCGTGGTCGCAGGAGCGCCACAAAGAGGGAGACCGTCCGTGAAGAAACGGTCTTATGTAGCAACCGCCACCGTCGCTTGACATCGGTCGCGATCTCGCCGAGAGTGTTCTTGTTATGTTCTATCTGGCGAAGGCGCCATGGCTCAGCATTTCCTCCTGTCAGCCGCTGCGCGATCTCTCAGCATCGGCAAGGTCATGCGTATGTCCGACCGAGGCGCCGCGAATGTTTTCGCGCGGCTGCGCTGGCCGACGACCGATGGCAAGCCCGTATGTCCGAACTGCGGCTGCACGGCCTGCTATGACTGTCGGCGCGGCGCTCATCTGCGCTGGCGATGCCAGGCCTGCGGCAGCGACTTTTCTCTGACCTCGGGCACGCTGTTCTCGTCGCATAAGCTGCCACTGAAAACCTATCTCTTGTCGATCGTCTTGTTCTGCAACGAGGTGAAGGGCAAGAGCATGCTCGCCCTGTCCCGAGATCTCGGCGTTCAATATAAGACGGCCTTCGTGCTGGCGCACAAGCTCCGCGAAGCCATGGCCGCCAGCCTGCGCGGCCTGAAAATCGGCGGCGAGGGAAAAGTCGCCGAGATCGACGGCGCCTATTTCGGCGGTCATGTCCGCCCGGAGAATCTGGCGGCCGACCGTGTCGATCGTCGCCTCGCCGAGAACCAATCGGGGAAACGCAAAGTCGTCGTCGTGGTGCGAGAACGCGACGGGCGCACCTTGCCGTCCGTGTTCCCGTCCGAGGACGCGGCAACCTCTTTCATTCGCAGCCGGGTCGCCAAGGGAACCGTGGTTCACGCCGACGAGAGCCCGGCCTGGAATTCGCTGCACGCCAAATTCTCGATGAAACGGATCAATCATCAGGAGGGATACAGCATCGACGACGCCTGCACCAATGGCGCCGAGTCGTTCTTTTCACGGATGCGCCGCGGCGAGCTCGGGCATCATCACCATATCGCCGGAATCTATTTCGCCAGATACGCGCAGGAAGCGGCATGGCGCGAAGATCACCGCCGCATCGGCAATGGCGACCAAGCGGAAGGCGTCATCGGATTGGCGATGGGCCTTGGACCATCGATCGACTTTTGCGGCTATTGGCAGCGGGCGACGGCTGGCTAAATCACGCGCCACATCGTGGTCCCGGCCGCCTCGCTGCGTTCGATCGTATCCTTCGCCCGGTTCAACGAGCAGAGAACGGTCTTGTGAACCAACTCACGCGTGCGAGCGTCGTCTTCCCGTAGACCCTTCGCCTTCATGACTCCTGCGACGACATCGCGCGTGGTCATCGCCTCCGTGACTTCACGCAGAACGTCATAGATGCGCCGGCGGCATTCGCCCGGACGGAACCAGTTGTTGTGCGCGCGTGGCGCGGTCGATCGGGTCTCCTCGTCTTCGATGCTGGGGTCGAACAGCCGTATCGTGGCGTCGATATGCCCGAGATCGGCGCGCTGTCGATCGACTTGACGCTCCAGCTGGGCGATGGTGTCGGCGAGCTCCGATCTCTTGTCTCGCAAGGCCGAGATAATTTCCCTCGTGCTCATCGCCGTTCCCATGCTCAATCAATGATGAGCCGACAGCATAGAGCCTCAAAATCCGCGCCAGTAGAGGAAGCCAGTGGCGGCTGCTACATAAGACCGGGAACTCGAGCTAGTTCGCCAGCAGCTCACCATCACATTGAACCAGTTGCAAGGAAACACCAGCCTGCCGATCGACGACTTCCCGGCCTATCGACAGGCCAAAGCGGCCGTCGATCAAGCGCAACGCGACCTCGATCATGCCGTGATTAGAGCCCCAATTTCCGGAACCGCGAGCCAGGTCGACAACATCCAGCTCGGGCGCTTCGTTATCGCCGGCACGCCGGTGTTCAGTGTGGTCGACCAGGAGTCGTCATGGGTCGACGCCAATCCGAAGGAGACCGATGTTACTAACCTGCGGGTCGGCCAGAAGGTCGACATCCAGGTCGACACTTTCCCCGGCCATGCGTTCCGCGGCACCGTCGAATCCATTGGCCCAGGCACCGGAGCGCAATTCGCCATCCTGCCGCCGCAGAATGCGAGCGGGAATTGGGTGAAGGTGGTACAGCGCGTGCCGTTGCGCATCGTCTTCGACCCCGGTCAGAACGTCTCGATGCTGCGCGCCGGGATGAGCGTCACCGTCGACATCGACACCGGCCGGCAAAGCAAGCTGATTTCCATGTTCGGAACGAACCGACGTGACGCCGCCGAGACGCCGCGATGACATTGAGCGCTCCCGGCGCGCGGCGCATCATGGTGACGATCTGCGCAATGAGCGCCGGAGCGTGTCAACGATTTTGAGACAGCGGGATTTAGAATTTAAGCTTGGGTTTCTTGTGTTTTGAGCGGCGGATTGATCCAGGCGGCGGTTGGCTTTCGGGGCGGGCTCGGCGGCATTCTGACGAAGCGTTCGGGGTTGGCGTTGAAAGCGCGATCGAGGATTTTCTGGCGAGCGTCATAGATTTCTTCGGCCTGGCCGAAATGAACCTGATCCGGAGTCATCAATCCGATGCCAGCGTGGTGATGATCGCGATTGTACCAAGTGAAGAAGTGGCGAACGAATGTCTTCGCGTCCTCGACGCAGCCGAAGCGCTTTGGGAACTGCGGCTGGTATTTCAGTGTCTTGAAACAGCTTTCGGAGAATGGATTGTCGTTCGATGTATAGGGTCGGCTATGCGATTTGGTGACGCCGAGATCGGCGAGCAGCAGGGCCGTGGCCTTGGCTTTCATCGGTCCGCCGCGATCGGCATGCAGAGTGAGCTGGCCGGGCTCCACGCCGTGCTTTTCGACAGCGTCGTTGAACAGAGGTTTGAACAGCGCGGCGGTTTCCGCGTCGGCGATGTGCCAGCCGACCACGCGACGGCTGAAGATATCGAGGATCACATAGAGGTAGAAGTAGGTCCATTTGACCGGCCCCATCAGCTTCGTAATGTCCCAGGACCAGACCTGATTGGGTCCGGTCGCAAGAAGCTCGGGCTTTTGATAGGCGGGATGGCGCAATTGCCGCCGTCGCTCGCGGACCTCGCCGTGCTCGGCGAGGATGCGATACATGGTTCGGATCGAGCACAGATAGACGCCCTCGTCGAGCAGGCAGGCGTAGATTTCGGCAGGCGCGAGATCGACGAAGCGCGGCCCGCGCAGCATCTCGAGAATATGCTGTCGCTCGGTGTCGGTCAGGGCGCGCAATGGTTTCGGACGCGCCCTCGCGACGGCCGGCGGCTGTTTACGGGCAGCCTCGCGACGGTGCAGGCTGGCGCGCGAAAGGCCCAGCGCTGCGCAGGCCGCAGCGATCAGGCCACGGCGTGGCGCCAGCGCCGCTACGGCGTCCATCAGGAGTCCTCGTCGTTCACGATCGGGAGCCCCAGCAACAGAGCAATTTTTATGGAATGGCCCGCCCCTCCTTCCGGCGTAGTAGGCTCGCCGGCGATAGAACGGAGGGATTGGTCATGAAGACGAAGGTTTCCGTGCTCGGGATCGACATCGGCAAGAATATTTGCAGTCTCGTTGGCTTCGACGCGGCCGGGACGGTGGTCATGCGGCGGCGGGCGACGCGGGAGACGCTGATCGGCTTGGCAGCGAAGCTGCCGGCCTGTGTCGTCGCGATGGAAGCGTGCTGCGGCGCTCATCATCTGGGGCGGGTCTTCGCGGCTCATGGCCACGAGGTTCGGCTGATGTCGCCCGAATATGTTCGCCCCTATGTGAAAGCGCAGAAGAACGACGATCGCGACGCTGAAGGGATCGCCGAGGCGGCGACGCGGCCGACCATGCGCTTTGTGGAACTGAAAACGCAGGATCAGCTCGACATCCAGACGTTGCATCGGTCTCGCGACCGACTGGTCGGCGAACGGACGGCGCTGATCAACCAACTGCGGGCGATCCTTCTGGAGCGCGGAATCGTCGTTCCCAAGGGTAAACGTCATCTCGCGGATTATCTCGCCGTCATGCTGGACGAAGGGGGCCGACACACTTTGAGCGACCGGATGTACAGGCTCGTCGACGACGCTCGCACGCAATGGCGCGAGCTGGACAAGCGCATCGCCGCCTTCGACGCGGAGTTCACGGCTTTCGCCAAAGAGAACGAGGACGCCCGGCGACTGGCGACAATACCGGGCGTCGGCGCCCTGATCGCTTCGGCCTTGTTGGCGGCGATCGGAAAGGCCGAGACGTTCGAGCATGGTCGCGATCTTGCGGCCTGGCTCGGCCTGGTCCCCCGTCAGGCGACGACGGGGGGCAAGCCGAAACTGCTCGGGATCAGCAAGCGGGGCAACCGATATTTGCGCAGGCAACTCATCCATGGCGCGCGGGCGGCGCTCCCCCATGTCGCCAAACGCGACACGTCGCTCGGGCGGTGGCTGACGACGCTGCTCGCCCGCGTGCATCAGAATGTCGCGGTCGTCGCCTTTGCCAACAAGCTGGCGCGGATCTCCTGGGCGGTGCTGCGGCGTGGAGAAACATTTGCCGACAAGGAGGCGATCCTGGCGGCGTGAGACTGGTCGTTCGGCGCATGTGCTGCTGATCGTCCGACGATGTTTGCGGGTGGTGGATCGAAAGATGGCCTGACTGATAGTCGAACGGCGTTCTGGAAACCTGGTTCAAAAAACGGCGTTCGACGCCGAGACTTTTATGAGGACCGGAACGCGCGTATCTCCATCTTGGCCGGGGGCTCGCCCCGAGGCCGGATACGTTGACGCAGACCCATCAGAAGGCGCTCTCGATAAAACTGCTTGCAGACGGGGCGGGCCATACGTTTTTTGGATTTCGATGATCGCCTCGGCGCGTTCCAAGCGTTTTGTCAGGAGGCGGTTCTCGCGCTGCAATTGCGCATGTTCGGCCGCCAACGGATTGGGCTCTACGACCTTGGGGCCGCGCTTGACAGGGCTCAGCGCTTCAAAGGCCCCGGCGGCGCGTTGGCGACGCCAGTCCGTCAGGGCCGATGAATAGAGCCCCTCGCGGCGTATGATCGCCCCGATGCCTCCTGGAACCCCAGCCGCGCGATCCGCTTCATCGAGGATGCGCAATTTGTCTTTGGCCGTAAACGTGCGCCGACGCGGGCGAAGGACGAGTTCCGGCGACGCGGCGTCTGGCGTCGAAACAATCGTCGGCCTCCGGCCTTCCTCAGCTTCGACGCCAGACGCCGCAAGAGTCTTTCCATCAATGATAGGGCGCATAACCATGGGATGTTTCGACCTCGGCCCTCAAGGGTAAACTCCCGCGGGGTGTTTGTCTCAACATCGTTGGCACGGAGGGCGCGACCATCATGCAGGCGCTCGATACGACGATCGCGAACGTGGCGCTTCCCTATATGCAGGGCAGCCTCTCGGCGTCGCTCGATCAGATCAACTGGGTGTTGACCTCCTATATTGTGACTGCCGCAATCATGACGGCTCCGATCGGTTGGATCTCCGACCGGTTCGGACGCAAGCGCCTCTTCATCGTCTGCGCGGCCGGATTCACAGCGGCCTCCGCCCTTTGCGGATTTGCTCAGAATATCGAGCAGATGGTCGTCTTTCGACTGCTCCAAGGGGCGTTCGGCGCGGCGCTCGTCCCGCTTTCGCAAGCAGTCCTGCTAGATACCTACCCGCCGCAGCAGCGCGGATCGGCTATGGCGATTTGGGGCGTCGGTGTGATGCTCGGCCCGATCATGGGTCCCACGCTCGGCGCGTGGCTGACTGACAACTACAATTGGCGTTGGGTCTTTTTCATCAACCTCCCGATCGGCTTGCTAACGGTCGTCGGTCTTTTGACCTTCATGCAGGAAACAACGCTCCAACACGATCGTCGCTTCGACCGCTTCGGCTTTCTCGCGCTCGCGGTCGGTATCGGCGCGCTCCAACTGATGCTCGATCGCGGCGAGCAGCTCGACTGGTTTCAGTCGTCCGAGATCGTCGCTGAGGCGATCGCGGCGGCGACCGGCTTCTATTTCTTCGTCGCACATTCGCTGACAACGGCGACTCCATTCGTTCGCCTGGATCTATTCCGCAACCGCGATTTCCTCGCCGGCTGCATGCTCATGGCGATCATCGGAGTGGTTCTGTTCGGCACAATGGCGCTCGTGACGCCCTTTTTGCAGAACGTTTCCGGCTATCCGATCAAGACGATTGGCGTATTGCTCGCCACGCGGGGGATCGGCACACTGACCGCCATGGCTCTGGTCGGGCGATTGCTGACGTTCGTCGAAGCTCGTCATCTCGTCCTGTGCGGTCTCGCGCTCACCGCCTTTACGCTGAACGTGATGTCCGGGTTCACCGACCAGACTGCTTCGAAAGCTATCGTGACAACGAGTATCGAGCAGGGCTTTGGCCTCGGGCTCGTGTTCGTGCCCCTCAGCACCGCGGCATTCGCGACGCTGCCCCAACATCTTCGTACGGAAGGTGCGGCTATACTGACGCTCGTCCGAAATGTCGGCAGTTCGATCGGGATCTCCGCAGTGATCGCGCAGCTGACCAGTATGACCACGGCGAACCACGCACGCCTCGCGGAGTTTGTCACGCCGTTCAACGACGCCCTGCAAGCTCTCGACGTGGTTTCGCTACTCGATTTGACGACCGCCAAGGGGCGAGCCATGACGGATCAACTCGTCACGGAACAGGCGGCGATTATCGCCTATGCGAACGACTTCAAGCAGCTCACATATCTGATGATCGCGACAATCCCTCTCTCGCTGCTGGTCGGGCCCTCGCGCACTTCGAGCACAACCGTGACCAGGGGCAGCGCCGAGACAAATTGACGAACTATATGCGTGAATCGGCTCGACGACGCGCCGCGCCGAATGAAAATCAGGGCCTTGCTCGGCTCCGACGCTCGGCTGAAGCGCGTTGCTCGCAGGTTGCATCGTTTAGCTCAATCGCGCATTGGAGGCTGAGGGCGCGAGGAGGTTCCGCAGCTGATGCAGCGTCCGCGTGTCACTCGGCATCGAAAATTGGTTCTGACTCACTTTTGATGCAGTTGCGGCGCCGGCTTGCGCTGGTTTCAATTGGAATCAGCGCCACGACGACAGCTCTGCGACCTCTCGATCAAGTTGCCACATGACGATGAAAGCCGTGACCTCAACGAAGGTGAATGAGGATTCGAGTCGAGCGGCCCACAAGCGGGAATAAAATCGGCGCATGGACGGTCTCCTTCTTGTCCCGCTTCGGGGACAGGAACTTCAGGAGGAACCGATGACCGACATTGCTCGCACTGTCAGCAAGAGAAACGGCGCCTTTCGTCCCGTAGCGAGCGTCATTCTCGTCTTCGCGAACTCCTCTCAAGCGAACTCGAACGGCCAGCGCGCCGTCGGCGGTGTCGTCGTTACGGCGACTCCCGGTCTCGTATGCCCCACGGCGCGGGCATTTTCGTCTCCCGTGGCAGCTTGCCGAATTCCGTACCGCAGTGATAGGCTTCTGAAATAGGCGCTCCGGGAAGAGGCGCTGATAGCGCGGCTGCGCGGCGCAAGTGCTGAGAATGGAATTCGTGGCTTTGCTCTCAATTTGCGTCTACGCGCCGAGCGGCGCGTGCGGAATTCGAACCATAAAGGGATCGCGCCATGGCGCAATGTGTCTCGACAGCGCTTCTTCTCGGCCTCCTCGTTCCGACCGTCTTTGCTGGGTCAGCGATGGCGGAGGAGAGTCTCATTTCGCTCAACGCGCCGAGCGACGGCCAAAAGCTTGAAGTCGGAAAGAGCTATAAGGCCGAATATGAGGTAAAGGCTGGAGTCAAGGGCGCCCACCACGTTCATCTCTTCATCGACGGCGACGAGGCCGCGACAGGCCATAAACTGAAAGGCGGCTTTGCCTATGGGCCGCTCAAGGCTGGTGAGCACAAGATTTGTGTGGCTCCCGTCAATAAGAACCATACCCCGATCGGCGCGCAGGCCTGCGTCTCGATCACCGCTCAGTAGCAAGCCATGCTGCAACTCGACAACACGCTGTATGCCGCTGCGCAGGTCGTGCATAATTTTGGCGCGGCGGCAACGCTTGGACTGCCGGTCGCGGCGAAACATTACGGCGCGACCGGATCGATGCTGCGCAGAACCTACCAGCTCGCGCTTGCAGCTTGGATCATTCAGCTTGTCAGCGGTGTCAGCTTTGGTCTCGTCAGTTACTACATCGTCGAGGAGTTGCCGCAGATCAGCGGTCTCGCGCTCGCTGCGCTTTACACCAAAGTCCTCTGCGCATTGCTGTCTATATTTTTGATCGCCGCTGCACTCCTGAATTGGCGCGGAATTTCAGACAGGATCGCACTCGCAAGCCTTGCGACTTTCAGCGCGGCCGCCCTCATCAGCGCAGCTTTTTTGCGCTGGTTTTCCTGAGAAGCAGGGGTCATACTTACTATTCGTGTCGTTGGCTTGCGGTGGCGGCTGTACGCCGGCTGTCAGTGTACATCTTAATATTGGTGGCGATCTGCGAGGTCGCGATCCGGCCGACGATGCGCTTCGTCGCGGTCAAGACCGAGGAGCAGCAGGGACGCACCATGCGATGCCGGACGGGGGATGTTTTGGTCCGGCAGCGCACGCAACTGATCAACGTGCTGCGCGGTCACTTGTCGGAGCAAGGTATCGTGGTCGCGCATGGAGCTGCGAGTGTAAAGCTCTTGCGGACCTGGATCAGGAAGTGCGTGTTTCGCGCACTGAAGCCTACCCCGTCTCGGCCGTCGCTCGCCCCCATAGGGTCTGGGAGCGAACCCTCGTCGACTGTCAATCCCAGGCCGATGGATGGCAGCATTGTAGGTCGGACGGCGTGATGCCCCGTCCGACCAATTGTTCAGCGTAGCGAATGGCCGTTCCCGAAATCGGGGAACGGCCCGCTGACTGTCACGCGCACGGCGCGCGGATCAACCGTCTTGAAGTGGCGATCCATGATGCCGATTGACTCTCCTGGATGTGCGAGGATCAGGAAATCGGACCGGGTGAACGAGCCGTAGCCATAGGCGATGTTGTCGCCCCTGTTGTTGGTGATGTTGAAAGCGTCGGCCTGGATTTTCCAGCCATTGTCGAAGCGGAAGCCGAAGCGCGCGTTCAGCGTGCCGGCGGCGAGCGACCTGATCCGTCCGTCCTCCGTCAGAGGCCGCGACCCGAAGTAACGATAGCGTAGCGCGCCGAACCAACCTGTCTTCTCGCCGAACTCTACGCCGCCGGTCGCAACGACGGTCGGCGCATTGGTCAAGTAATTGCCGGGCGAGTTGCCGGGCAAATTCAGCGGGAAGATCGCATCGGCGTCGGCGCCGCCCGTGATGATGGCGAGGTAGCGGGCCTGATTCACCAGATCCGAGCCGCGGAACCGCGCATGCGTCGCGGACACTTCGCCGTCGAGACGAAGCCAGGAGGTGGGCGCATAATGGCCTGTCCATTCGAAACCCCAGCGGCGGCTCGGGCGCCCGAATTTGGTGGTTCCTTCGTCCCCTTCGAAAAGGTTCTCGGCGTCGAAGTCCTGCCAGAACACCGAGAGCGAGGTGTCGAGGCCGTCGAGCAGAGCCTTGGTGCGAACGCCCGCCTCTGCTCCGCGCGTCTTTACGAGGAGCGGCACGGACAAGATTCGCCCGGTTTCGCCGAACGGCGTGGCCGTCTCCAGATTGACGGTCTGCACAGTGCCGCGCGCGTCGCTCGATTGCAGCCCCTCGCCGAAATTCAAGAAGAATTCCGTATCGTGGAACGGCCCCAGCACCAAGCCGGCCTTGGGACTGCCCATGGTCATGCTCTTGGCGCCAGAATTGAACGGGCCGCTCCACGCAGATCCGACGAGGTCGCCCGTGTCTTCGTCGAAGAGCTTGGGCGCGTAGAGCGGATTCTGGATCGAACGCACGTCCGCGCTCCAAAAATCGAACCGTCCGCCGACCGTCGTACGCAGCCATGGCGTCCACCGCACAGTCGTGTCGGTCCAAAGGCCGATGCTGCCTTCCTTGATGTAGTCGTCGCGGACGACGTTTAACGGCGTGCGGTGGAATGTGTCCGAGAAGCCGTTACGGATGTCGTCGTAGCGGCCCTGCAGGCCGAACCGGGTTTCGACCGGCGTCTCGGCCACGCTCCATTTGATGGCGTGCGTGGCGTTCAAGCCAAAGACCGAGCGCCTATCGAACTGACGAACCTGATCGCCGAAGATGGGGTCTTTCAAAAAGTAAGTGGTGTCGTCCGCCAAATTGGCCATGTTGCGGATGACATAGCCCTCGATTCTCGAAGCGCTGTCTTGGTCGGTCTGGCTCCAGCGCGCAGAAAGGCTGTAGCGCGCGGCATTGCCGCCGTCGGATGGGTCGTTACTGCCCCAGCGCGAAAACAGCCCTTGATCGACCGGGTGTTGGGCGACCTGATCGGTGGCCATCCAGTGATGAGAAAAGGCCATTGCCGTGACTGACAGGCCGTTCTCTTGCGTGCCCTGGCTCCAGCGCGCGACTCCGTTGACCCGGCGCGCCCGGTCGGCATTTTGCCAAGGGCCGTTGTACATGCCGAGTTCGAGCGCCGCTAGCAATTCGCCGTCACCGAGAGCATAGGACTTCGCGCCGAGCAGGCGTCCCCAGGCGAAACTGCCGCCGCTCGCCGACAGCAAGCCCTCGCGCAACCTGTCGACATATTGCGTGTGCACGGCGCCGGCCGAGGCGAAGGCGCCTTCGTCTGCGAAGTAGGGGCCTTTGCGAACGTCGACGGAACTGAACAACTCGGGGATGATGAAATTGGCGTCGGCATAGCCTTGGCCATGCACGAACGACGGCATGTTGAGCGGCATGCCGTCGAGAGTGAGCGCTAGGTCATTGCCGTGATCGAGCGCGAAGCCGCGAAGGAAATATTGGTTCGCTTTGCCGGAGCCGGAGTGCTGGGCGACGATGAGGCCAGGCACGATCTCGAGCGCTTCGGCCGGCTGCGCGAAAGGAATGGCGTTGACCTGTTGGCCGGAGAAAGTTCTGACGCTCGACGCGGCGTCGGGCGTAGCCGGCTGGCGCAATGGCTCCGATGCCGGCTCGCCGCGAACCGGTTGGAGACGCCGGGGCGTCTCGGCGCCGATATCAATCGGCGGCAAGGCCGCCTGGGCGAAGGCGGCGGTGGAAAAGATAGTCAATGCGAGAGCGCTGGCGCTCCGCAAGAGGTCGCAAGGATGCATGGCCGGATTTCCTGCTTGCCGTCGTCAAACGGCGTCTGACGTCACGGTCACTCGGCCTGAGGCCGAAAACCGGTTCTTCGAAGGCGCGGCGGCCCGAGGGCGGGCGCCGGTCAGGACAGGAAAGGGGAGGCCCGTGCCCGGCGCGCGTCCCTATCAGACGGTCTGGCGAGCCGGTTTATTCGCCAGACGAGAGAAACTCTCCCTGGCGCGGCCCGCGCAAGTGCGAATTCGATCGGCGCGCTGTCGACAAACAGACTTTGGCCACACTCGATCGAGCACAGAGGACATGCGGAGCCCTCTCGGTCATCCTGCGCGGGAAATGGGACATCGGATGATGACTGCTCGCGAACATGAACGCAGTGGGCGGAGTGAGCCGACAGACCCGCGGTCGCCTTGAAGCCGAGAACCGGCGATCCCGCCAAAAGTAGGACGGCGGCCCCCAATGCGCATATCAGGACAGAAAATGGTCCACGCATGTTTCGGAACGGCCCGGCCTGTTGAAAATACCTAGGAAAGTTTAGGTGCCGAACCCTACTGAAAACAAGCGAATGCAGCGTCAAAGTGTGACATTTTTCATCACCGTGGCAAAAACGGCACAATCGACTGATCGCCGCCGAAACGATGCGGCCGTTCTTCCGGACTTTGACATCGGCGGTGTCGAGCCAGACATAGGCCACTTGCCCTCCTGTGGGCGTTCGAGGAAGGCGTCGACCTTCTCGTCGATCTCCTCGCAGAGCCGGCTGACCTGGCTCTTGGAGCGCCGGAGCCGTCCATGGCTTCGATTGGACGCTATGCTCGGGTTCAAGCGATTTCGGCGCGCGGCGGTCACGATCGCCGGGATCGAGCTCATGCATCGGATCCGGAAAGGTCAATTCGCACTGAGCAAACTCCGAGCGGCAGGCAAGACTCCGCCGGAGATCTGGACCTCGGTGTTTGCCGCCTGAACCAAAGAACGCCCGAACCCAATTCATGACCGTTCTCGAAACTTGCACCACAACCGTCGTTCCCATGCAATCGACCAGAACGGCGCGGTCGAGCATGATCCCGTGGCGCGCGAAGATCGGCGATTGGCAGTAGAGCGCCATGTGCTCGCTGAACTCGGTGACCGCCACTTGCGCCAGCAGCGCCTCGGTGGGGACGTCGCCCTCGATCATATGCGCGAGCACCGGCGCCTGTGCGTGCGCAAATTGTCCATCACGACGATCTCTCCCTCGCCGAGCGTCGGGGCGAGACGCGCCGGCGCTCCGACCGCATCACAAGAGCGTCACGCGGAAGGAGCCGCCGAAGGTCGCGGGCCAGCGTGTCAGGCCGACCGTCCCAATGTATCGATCGTCTATCAGGACCAGGCGATCATAGTTGCAGGCGGCTATGGTCTCCAGGACAGGGGATTCGAATCGAAATATCGCAACCATCTCACGTAGCCGCGCACAAGCTCCCATCGAGATCGGCGCGCATCCTCGTGGCCCGAAGTGCGCCACGGGCCGGTATGCTGTTAGAAGAATAGGGTCCACTCCGGTTCGGAGGTTTGCTCGAGTTCCGGGTCAGTGGTTTCCCCATTCCGAACACTGTAGTCCTTGCCGCATTTGTCGTAAGTCGGGCCGTAGCGAATATTCTTGGTGAGGCTCTCGACCCGGGAGGATAGAGAGCCTCACTTTCGCAATTTCAGAAGCGTTCGTCAGGCCAGTATGTCTCCGACGACCTTGCCGTAGACGACCGTCGGCCGTTCGGCGCGGCCGGCGCGCAAATAGACCGTCTTCAGATGATCCAGGCCGAGCAGCTGGAGCACGGTCGCATGCAGATCATAGGTGTCGACGGGGTTCTCGACCGTCTTCAGGCCGATCTCATCCGTCGCGCCATAGGTGAGGCCGTGCTTCAGGCCGCCGCCGGCGAGCCATTGCGTGTAGCCCCAGGGGTTATGGTCGCGCCCGTCGCCGCTTTGGCCATAGGAAGTGCGGCCGAATTCCGAGGTCCACACGATCAGCGTCTCGTCCAGCAGCCCGCGCGACGCGAGATCGGCCAGCAGGCCGGCGATCGGCTTGTCGATCGCCCGCGTGTTGGCGCTGTGATTCTCCTCGAGCTTGCGATGCGCGTCCCAGTTCTTATTGTCGTCGCTGATGCCGTCGACGGGGCCGGAGACGACCTGAATGAAACGCACGCCGCGCTCGACCAGACGGCGCGCGCGCAGCAGCGCGGTGCCGTAGTCCTTGGTGGCGTCATTGTCGAGACCATAGAGCGCCTTGGTGGTCGCCGTCTCCTTGGAGAGATCGACCGCTTCCGGCGCCGAGGTCTCCATGCGATAGGCGAGCTCATAGGAGCGCGTGCGGGCCTGCAGCTCGGTGTCGGACGGCTGCTCGCCGGACTTGTGCTCATTGAGCTTCTGCAACAGATCGAGATTGTCGCGCTGCTGAGCCGCGGCGATCAGCTCCGGCTTGTCGAGATTGAGGATCGGCGACGCGCCGGGACGGAAGGCCGTGCCCTGATAGACCGCCGGCAGGAAGCCGGAACTCCAGTTCACCGAGCCGCCGCGCGGCTCGCGTTTGCCGCTATAGAGCACGACATAGGGCGGCAGGTCCGGATTGGCGGAGCCGAGCGCATAAGTAACCCAGGCGCCGAGCGACGGCCGACCGGGCGTGACGTCGCCGGTGTTGAGCTTCAGGATCGATATGTCATGCGTCGCGCCGACCGTGACGCTCGACTTGACGAAGGTGATCTTGTCGGCGTGCTGCGCGAGATTGGGCAGCAGGTCCGAGAACCACGCGCCGCTCTGGCCATATTGCTTCCATGTGCGCTTGGAGGCGAACAGCTTGCCGGCGCCGCCGGAGGTGGTGACCTGGAGCCCTTTCAGGAAGGACTCGGGAACCTCCTGGCCGGCGAGGCGCACCAGCTCGGGCTTATAATCATAGAGATCGAGCGTGCTCGGCGCGCCGTCCATATGCAGCCAGATGACCGATTTCACCTTGGGCGCGAAATGCGGATCCTTCTTCGTCAGCGGATCGACGAAGGTGGCCGCCGCCTGGGCGAGCGGAACCGAGAATACGCCGCCGCCCGGCATGAAGCCGTTCAGCGCCACACCGCCGAGGCCATATCCGGCGTTGAACAGCCATTCTCGACGCGTCTTGCTCATGATGACGTTCCTTTCTTCCAGATGATCGATGCGATTGTCAGAAGCGGTAGATGAACTCATTGGAATTCGCGACCGTATGCACGAGGTCGACGAAGGCGGAGGCGCGGATCGGATTGGTGATGCTCACGTCTTTTCCGGTCGGCACGGCGATCGAGAACTTGCCGTCGGAAGGCTTGGATCCGATGAGCTTCTCATGCTCGTCGAGAAAGGCCTGGAGCAGCGTTTTCTCGTATGCGTCGGGGCTGCGTGAGAACAGGATCTGATAGAGCCGTTCCAAGCGCGCGCCCTCGTCGGCGCCGGCCTCGCGAATGACGCGGCCGGCGAGAGCCTGCGACCATTGGAAGACGAGATCACTATTGACGAGCGTCAGCGCTTGCAGCGGCGTCGTGGTGACGTCGCGCTTGCTGTGCGCCTGTTGCGGATTGTTGAGGTCGAAGGTCTCGAGCAGCGGATAGGGAACGCTCCGCCGCGCGAAAATATAGAGGCTGCGCCGATTGATCTCGTGCGGATCATTGGACGCCTCCCAGGCCGGACCGACATTGAGATTGGCCGGCAGAGGCGGGAACACGGCGGGACCGCCGATCGCGCCTTCGAGACGGCCGGAAGCCTGCAGGAAGGAATCGCGAATCTGTTCGGCGTCGAGACGCTTGCGCGGGAAGACGGCAAGCAGCTTGTTCTCCGGATCGGCCGCCGCGACCTCTTCGCGATGCGCCGACGATTGCCGATAGGCGCTCGACAGCAGAATCTCGCGATGCAGCTTCTTGATGCTCCAGCCGCCGTCGACGAAGCTGCTGGCGAGATAATCGAGCAGCTCGGGATTGCTCGGCTTGTCGCCCGCCTTGCCGAAATCGCTGACCGTGCCGACGATTCCCTTGCCGAAATATTCGTTCCACACGCGGTTCACGAAGACACGCGCCGTCAAGGGATTGGTCGGGCTGGCGAGCCAATTGGCGAGCGCCGCGCGCCGGCCGGAGGATGTGGCGGTCGGCGTGATGAGAGGCGTCTCGCCATTGGCGAAGGCCTCGGGGAAGGCCGGCTGCACTTCATCGAGCGGACGTTCGTGATTGCCGCCGAAGTAGACATAGGTCGGCGGAGCGTCGGAATGTCCGAGTTCCGTGGCCGCGGTGAATGTGTCCGATCCGCGCGTCGGCTTGAGCTTCTCGAATTTCTTCAAGTCCTCGGTCAGCTTCTTATATTCTTCCCATCTCGCCACAGCCTCCGCGCTGTGTTCGGGAATTTGCTTGTCTTCCGCTGTCTCGCGCAAATAGCCGGCCAAAGCCGTCTGGTCGGTGACGACATCAGCTCGATAATTGACCCAGCGGTCGAGCGCGTTCCACTCGCTCTTGGGCTTGAAGATCGAAGCGCGCGCGTCGGGATTATAGCGCTCTTTGTAGTAGGTCGAGGCCTTTTCCCGGACAGAGTCGATGATCTGCTTCTGCCTGTCGAGAATATCTTTGGCCGCTTTCTCGTATTTGGCGAGCGTCTTCTGATAGGCGATCTCCTGCTCGCCCTGGGCGGCGGGGATCTTCTCGTCGAAGGCCGTGTTGGCGAAAAAGGCCTGCAGCGAGAAATAATCTTTCTGCGTGATCTTGTCGGACTTGTGGTTGTGGCAGCGCGCGCAGCCGACTGTCGTGCCGAGGATCGCCGTTCCGATCGTGTCGGCGATGTCGGTCGTGATCTGATATTTGCGGCCGATGAGGTCGCGCGCACCCGGATTGTCGGTATAGCTCGCGAGGAAGCCTGTCGCGACGAGCGCCTTCTGATCGCCGGGCGCGATCTCGTCCGCCGCGATCTGCTCCTGAATGAAGCGCGAATAGGGCTTGTCCTCATTGAAGGACTGGACGACGTAATCGCGATAGCGGAAGAAATTCGGACGCGTCACATCGCCTTGAAAGCCCGCGCTATCCGCGTAACGAGCGAGATCGAGCCAGCGGCGGGCCTGCCGCTCGCCATAGCGCGGCGAGGCGAGCAGCCGGTCGATGACCTTCTCATAGGCGTCCAGCGACGCGTCGTTCACAAAGGCCGCGACCTCCTCCGGCTCGGGAATGAGACCCCAGACGTCCAGCGTCGCGCGGCGAATGAAAGACGCGCGATCGGCGTCCTGCGAAGGAGAGAGCTTCGCTGCTTCTATCTTCGCGAGAATGAAAGCGTCGATCGGCGAACGCACCCATTTCTTGTTTGCGACAGAGGGGGACGCCGGCGGATGGACGGGAAGATAGGACCAATGCGGTCGCGTGGAGCTACCGGTTCGGGCAGGAGCCTCGATGGAATTGGTCTCGGCCGCGAGGGTAACCGCGGCCCAGGAAGCGCTCAGCAGGAACGTCAAATAAACTCTCTTCAACGATTTCCGCATTTCTTTCACCCCCGATACTGATCGTGATGAGCGGGCTCACAGGAATTCTCTTCTTGCGCCGTAACCGAGCAAAATGTGACATGGCATGGCGTTCAATGAGACGCGCGCGCTTTGTATGCGAACCGAATTTGTCACCACACGTCGTGCTACGATTGCGCCCGAGTCGATATACACCATATTCCTACCTGTGCGATAGGAAATAAAGCGACTCCGAGAAAAAACGTCACCGCTCGCAGGGGGCGCCTCGCTCACCGGACCGAAACATTGGCGCAATGCGCCCACCCTTGAAGTAGCCTGGGACGACGGAATCTGTCGGTCTACCGCAGTTTGCGGGATCGATTGGGAGGGGGCCCGCGCGCCTGTCGGACTCGTCCAGTCAAGGCTCTGCTTCACTCTCGGTGCAGCAGAAGGGCAAGGTTGACGAGAACATACTGCAATTGCGCGCTATTCAGACATTCTCGGTCGCGACGGTCGGAACGGTAAGCCGCGCTACTGCATTAGACGCAGTTATCCCAAAGTATCAGATCGCTATGGCGCGGCGTGCGTCGCTTTGCACCGAGAGTGGAGCAGAGCCCAATTAAGGGTCGCGCGACACCCGCGGGCTCAGAGGTTCAACGGTTTGGGACGCCGATCGGCGTCGAGATTCAGGGTCGATGCACAGCGTTCCATTCGTGTCGGGGTCAACAAACGGGACCGCCGAGCCCTTGACAGCGACCGAAAGTCGATCAGTAATATATAAAACCGATCGATAAACTAGAGTTATAAAGCGATGAACGCGATTCATAGGACGCCCTGGCGTGTTCGCTCCGCTCAACTGATGATTGGCGCAGCGCTCGGAATGCTGATTGACGCGCCAGCGCGCGGCGATGACGCGAAAGTCGAAGACGTTATCGTCGGCGGCGGCGAAAGAGGTTTGGCTACACGTGAACAGAAAGCGCTGGTGAACGGTCCTCGACCCGCGGCGATCGTCAACGGACGCAGAGCGGAAGAGGAGCATCTCGAACGTCTGGACGATTTTGCCCAGAAGGTTCCGAGCTATCGACCGAATGTCGCCAACCCGCAAACGTCCCGCCCGGCCATTCGCGGCATAGGCTCTAGCTCGAGTTTCCAGTTCGCGACGGAGTCCGACACTGGATTCATGATAGACAACGTCTTCTATCGATCGGTCGGCTTCCAATGGGCCGACTTCATCGACATCTCCTCCTTCGAGGTCGCGCTCGGCCCTCAGGGAACGGCCTTCGGCAAGAATACGACGGTCGGCAATATCATCGTCAACACGCAATTGCCTTCCTTTGAACGCAGGGCGACCTTCGAGACGTCTTTCGCCAACTACAGCCATGTCGTTGAGAAACTGAACGCGACCGGACCCATCATCGATGACAGGCTCGCCTATCGCGTGGCCCTTTATTACGACAAGAGCGACGGCTGGATTCACGACCAGATTTCAGGAGCCGGCTATTTCAACAACAACCGCTGGGGCGCGCGCGGGCAGCTCCTTTTCGTCGGTGACGAATTTACCGACCGTCTCATCTTCAACACGTCGGCATCGCACGAATACAATAACGACGCGTCGGGGCCGTTTTCCGATTCGCTCCCTGTCAGAGCCAATGGCACGCTCGGGACGACCTATACGCAAACGCTGTTCCGACGGCTGGGTCGCAACGTCATAAGCTTCGATCCGCACAAGCTGTACCGCACCGGCCAGGGCGCGATCGACGAGCGGCAGACAACCGTATCCAATGAATTGAATTGGTCGCTCGCCGAGAACACGCTCACAGCAATATCGGCCTGGGGCGAGTTCCGATTGCACCCGCGCCACAACTTTGGCGAACAGCTTCTCGATATCAGCGACAGCCGCAATGACAATTGGACCGATCAGTTCTCGCAAGAGATTCGACTCGCGTCGCCAAGGGGAAAGGCCTTCGAATGGCAATTCGGCGTCTATTCTCTGTACGAGACGATCTGGGGCTACACGGAGACCGTGTACGGCGCGAACGCCGCGCGTTGGTTCAATACGCCGACCACGGATCCGTCGCTGCTTCTGGGCTTTCGCAACCACCAGGACGGAAAGGCAAAGACGTTTCACATAGCCGGTTACGGCCAGGGGACCTATCATTTCGACGAAAAATGGGCGCTCACCATTGGCCTGCGCGATGGTTACGAACGTCGATCGGGTTCGAGCTTCGGCTGGATCGGCGCCTGGAGCGCGAAATTCACGCCTGCTCAGATTCTCACTGCCGTGCGAGGCGCCGGCGGCTCCGCGATCTACGACACGGGCGGGGCGAGCAAGGAGCACAACTCGCTGACGGCGATTGTCAATCCGGAATACAAATTCAACGAGAATATTCTGCTCTATGGATTGGTCGGGCGGGGCGAAAAGGCCCCGGCGGTAAATACCTTCTCCAGGCCGATTCTGGACAGCGCTTCGAGCTTCAAGGGCTTTCAATCGCTCTTCACTAAGCCCGAGCAGTCCTGGGACTATGAAATCGGCGCGAAGACGAACTGGCTGGACGGCAGCGTGATCGCGAACGCCAACCTCTATTGGAACGACATCTACAATTTCCAATCGAATTTGACGAACACGGATTTTCGGGACAGCACCGGCGAAGTCTTGCGGCTGAACTACATCGGAAACGTCCCGCACATACGCCTCCGCGGCGTCGAATTCAGCGGGCGCTGGAATCCAATAGAGCGGCTTTGGCTCAGCGTGAATGGAGCCTATACGGAAGCGCGCTACATCGACTTTGCGAAAGCGGCGCCTCCGTCGGATTGGACCGGGTTCACGGGAGCGCCTCTGACGTTGTCTCGATCCAATTCGAGGTGGGAGAACCTCCCGAAATGGGCGTTCAACGTCGCCGCGAATTACGAGCAGCCGCTCGGACCTTTGTTCAAGGGCCTCGGTCCGCAGTTCGACCGGTCTGTGACCGGCTTCGGCTATCTCAACGTGGCGTGGTTGGATAAGACACAGCTCACGGACCCGAGCTCCGTGTTTCAATATTGGCAACCCGCCTACGCGATCACCAACGCCGGACTTGGTCTGCGTACCGACGATGAACGTTACAGTCTCTCGCTTTGGGTCAAAAATCTCTTCGATACTCGCTGGGCCACGTCATGGACGCCGGGGACGAGCACCGCGCCGGCGACAGTCGGATGGCCGGCTAGGCCGCGATACTTCGGAGGCTCCTTGCTGGTGAGGCTCGAATGATCTCGAGTAATCGAGGGCCGATGGAACGGCGCTTCACCACAGCATCGTAAAGCGCTTGGCCATCATAGCAGGCGTCCGGAATCACCGAGTGGCGACAGCCTCCTCGATCTGATCGAGAAAGTCGGGGATTTATATCGTTGAGGCGTATGATGGGTAATTTGTTGAGTGTCCGACTTGCCGCCATGCCCAATGTCAGGATTTCCGGAACGGGCTTCGCGCAGTCCAGGGGACTCGTGGATGGTCCGCGTCAAACGTCTGGGTCGGCCGAGATCCGTCCCGCTGCGTCCGAGCATCGCAGCGCCAAGAGGCCTGCGGCGACGCGGGTCGAACCTTCGCGAATGGCGCGGCCGAGCGATGGCGAGATTCTCGGCGCGAGTGGCGAAGCCAATTCGGTCAGACTTCAGGACGCGATGGTGACGGGTTCGCATCGCGCCGGCGTGACAGCGGCGAACAGCGCAGTTCCGGTGGACGTTGTTCACGCCCAGGCCGGTGCGTCGGCTTGCTCCGCGAGGCGCTGGAGTTCCTGCGCAGGATCGACGTCCGCGCGTCAACGAATGAGGGCGACACGAACGACGTCGCCGACGTTGGGATCGATCGGCGGCGAGGCGCAGACATAGGCGCCGTGCTCGTCTTGCCACAGCCCATTCCAATGGCGAAGCGGCAACGCGCTAGGACATCCAACCGAACTCGGCCTGACAGCTGTACCGCAGCTACACACGATCAGAATCAGATATTAATAAGTATAATTACAAAGGGTTGCCCATGTTCCGCTCAGAGTCCGGCGTCGCGCCGAAGTTGTGGTTTTGTTTCATGTCCAGTGCGTCGAGCCTCTCCTATATGGTGACGGCCGCCGTCGTCTTATCGACTCAACTCGACGCGTCTCGCGCCGAGGACGCGCCAGCTGCGACTGCGGTGAACGTCCAGGTCGGCGACGTTCACGTGCCTGGTGAAGACGATGACCGGGGTGAAACCTCGCGTCCCGTCATGGAAGCGCAGAAGAAGCCGCGGTCGATCGTCGTCGTCGATCCCAAGACCATCGAGCGCGAAAACATCAACCGCCTCGACGAGCTACAACAAAGGGTCCCGAATTATCGCGCCAACAACGCTGGCGCAGCACACTCGGCTCGCGCAACGATACGATGGCTCGGCGTCGCTGGCGGAGGCGTCGGCGCTGAGTCCCCGACGGGCTATGTCGTGGACAACGTGTTTTGGAAATATTGGGGCTTCCAATGGATGGACTTGTTCGACGTGTCGTCGTTCGAAGTCGCCTATGGCCCCCAGGGCACGGCGGGTGGCAAGAACACGGCGGTCGGCAACGTCATCATTCGAAACCAACTGCCGTCCTTCACCCGTCAGGCCACGACCGAGACCAGTTTCGCCAATTACAGCCGCGTCATCGAGAAAGCCACCGTCACCGGCCCGATCATCGACGACAAGCTCGCCTACCGCGTAAGCTTCTTTCTCGACAAGGGCGACGGCTGGATTCGCGATCAGGTGAGCGGCGCCGGCTATAAAAACACGGACCGCTGGGGCGTGCGCGGGCAGTTGTTCTATGTCGGAGACGATTTCTCCAATCGCCTAATTTTCAATTACAACAAGTCCACCGAATATAATGGCTACAGCAGCGCCGCTTTCGCCGACTCCTTTCTCGTGTACGCCAATGGCGCACGTCCGAACTCGACCTTCGCCCAGAACGTCGCCAGCCGGCTCGGCAAACCGATCTTGTCCTTCGACCCCTACAGGCCGACCATCGCGCGCGAGGGCGTCGATCCGGTGAGAAACATCACAATTTCGAACGAGCTCAACGTGGGCATCGGCGAAAATATCTTTACCTCCATTTCCGCGTATGGCTTCCACCGCAACGAGCAGAGATATTTCGACGATTCTCAGTTGCTCGAGCTCTGGCGCGCCGGCATGGACACCTATCTTGGTCAGGGATCGCAGGAATTCAGGCTGACTTCGCCCAAGGACCAAGAACTCGAATGGACGACGGGCCTCTATCTCTTCTATGACGATGCGGCCAATCAGATGCACCATACGCAATTCGGCGTCGACGCCGCAAAGTGGCTGAACCGGCCAGCCGCGCTGCCGGGAGTCCAGGACTGGTGGTATACCAAGGCGCGGGACATTCAGTTCGCTGCGTACGGACAGGCCACCTGGCATTATGACGAGCAACTCGCGGTCACTCTCGGCTTGCGTGACAGCTACGAGATTCGCGGGGGCTCGGTATGGCATTTCAACCGTTATTATCCCACCGTGTCGATCCTCGATCAGGACCAGGCGGTCATCGTCGCAGGCGGCTATGGGGGCCTCCAAGACCGGGGCTATACTTCGAATTATCGAAACCACGTGACGTCGATACTCAACCTCCAATATCAGTGTTATTCGGCGTGCAAGTTTGACCCCCATACGAGGGGAATCGGCGTTGAAAATTGACCCCCTCTGGTGAAGTCCGGACAGTCCGCCCGTTTTGGTTGAAACGGCGGGTGGTGGGGGATGTTGATTGTGGAGACGATCGGACGAATCCGTCGCGAACATTTCGTCAAGGGCAAGACGATCAAGGAGATCGCTCGCGATCTGGGCATTTCACGGAACACGGTCCGCAAGGCGCTGCGGTCGGAGGCAACGTCCTTCGCTTACGAGCGCGACAATCAGCCGTTTCCCAAGCTCGGGCCTTGGTCGGACAAGCTCGATGAGGTTCTCGCGGAGAACGAGAAGAAGGCGCCGCGCGAGCGGCTAACCCTGATCCGTATTTTCGAAGATCTGAGCGGCCTGGGCTACGCGGGCGGCTATGACGCTGTGCGTCGCTACTCGCGCAAATGGCGCAGCGAGCAAGGCGCGGCGACGGCGGCCGCCTATGTGCCGTTGAGCTTCGAGCCGGGCGAAGCCTACCAGTTCGACTGGAGCCACGAGATCGTTGTGCTCGACGGCGTGACGACGACCGTGAAGGTGGCGCACATGCGTCTGTGCCACAGCCGCATGCCTTTCGTTCGCGCCTATCCGCGTGAGACGCAGGAGATGGTTTTCGACGCGCATGATCGCGCCTTTACCTTCTTCAGGGGCGCCTGCACGCGCGGCATCTACGACAATATGAAGACGGCGGTGGAGACGATCTTCGTCGGCAAGGAGCGCAAGTTCAATCGTCGCTTCGCGCAAATGTGCAGCCATCATCTCGTCGAGCCGGTCGCCTGCACGCCAGCGTCCGGCTGGGAGAAAGGCCAGGTCGAAAATCAAGTCGGCCTGGCGCGGGAGCGGTTCTTCACGCCGCGCCTGCGGTTCAAGACCTACGACGATATGAACGCCTGGCTTCTCGATAAATGCGTCACCTACGCCAAGGCTCATCCGCATCCGGAAATCGCGGACAAGACGGTCTGGGAGGCATTCGAAGAAGAGCGCCCGAAGCTCGTTCCGCTGCGCGGGCGGTTCGACGGATTCCACGAGCTGACCGCGTCGGTGTCGAAGACTTGCCTCGTGCGCTTCGACAACAATAAATACTCGGTCAATGCGAGCGCCGTCGGCGCCCCGGTCGAGATCCACGCCTACGCCGACCGCATCGTCTTCCGCCAAAAAGGGCGGGTGGTCGCCGAACATGCTCGGGCCTTCGGGCGCGGCGCGACGATCTTCGATCCCTGGCATTATGTGCCAGTTCTCGCGCGCAAGCCCGGCGCGCTACGGAACGGCGCGCCGTTCAAGGACTGGGTGTTGCCGGGAGCGATCGAGCGCGTGCGGCGCAAGCTCGCCGGCAGCAATGATGGCGATCGACAGATGGTCAAGGTTCTGGCCGCCGTCGTCGAGGACGGATTGACCGCGGTGGAAGCCGCCTGCGCGGAGGCGCTCGGCCAAGGCGTCCATTCCGCCGACGTCATTCTCAACATTCTCGCCCGCCGGCGCGAGCCGCCGCCCCCGCCGACGATCCCGACGCCCGAGTCGTTGATGCTGCTGCACATGCCGCTCGCCGACTGCGCCCGCTATGATCAATTGAGGAGAACAGGCTGATGGAACGCACCAAGCTCTTCGATCTCATGGGAGAGCTCAAGCTCTTCGGCATGAGGAACGCCTATGACGAGGTGATGTCGAGTGGCATAAAGAGGCAGCATGAGCCGCCACGCATCGTCGGCGATCTTCTCGAGGCGGAAATCGCCGAAAAGCACGCGCGCTCCATCAAATATCAGATGACGATCGCCAAATTGCCGCTGGCGAAGGACTTCGACGGCTTCCAGTTCAACGGTACGCCGATCAATGAAGGGTTGGTGCGCGATCTCTCGAACGGCGGCTTCCTCGACCAACAACGTAATTGTGTTTTCGTCGGTGGAACCGGTACGGGGAAGAGCCATCTTTCGATAGCGATTGCAAGAAATTGCATTCGCGCTGGAAAACGCGGCCGCTTCTTCAACACCGTCGAACTCGTCACCAGGCTCGAGACCGAAGCGCGAGGAGGTCGTCAGGGACGCTTCGCGGAATATCTCACGAGAATGGACTTCATCATACTCGACGAGCTCGGCTACTTGCCCTTCGCGCAATCTGGCGGACAATTGCTCTTCCATCTGATCAGCCGGCTCTACGAACGCACCTCTATCATCATCACTACCAATCTCGCATTCGGCGAATGGCCGAGCGTGTTCGGCGACGCGAAAATGACCAGCGCGCTGCTCGATCGCCTCACCCACCATTGCGACATCGTCGAGACCGGCAACGAAAGCTGGCGCTTCAAGAACCGCGCCTGACGCTTCCCGATCACATCGCGAACCGAAACGCACTCGCCCCGGCTGCGCAACCCCGCCAGCTCCGCCGGGGCGAGCGCTCGCGTTCCGCCCTACGCCAAAAGGGGGTCAATTTTGAACGCCGATCGGGGGTCAATTTTCGATGCCGATTGACAAATGTGAACACCAAGCCGAGGGTCAAGAACACGCCGCCCAAGGTCGTTGACCATTTCAGGTAGCTTCCGCCCGGAACCCGATCGGCCGAAAAGAACACTTCTGGGTCGCTGTAGTTGTAGACCCTGCCGTCCTCGAATTCGAGGCACGCCCGATACTGCTTCCAATTCGGCTCGAGAGCGTTCCTTTCGAAGAATTCCTGAATTAGAGCCAAGCGTTCTTCCTGCGTGCCGTGCGTCGCATTCCTGATTTTCCGAATGGCGGCGGCGGCGACTTTGAAATGCCCGGTAAAACGTCGTCCCGAAGGATAGAGCCACGCGAAATACAGCGCACACGACGCGAGCAATAACCCGAGCGCGATGCCCACTGCCAAAGGCTTTCCAGAGAACATCGAAATCGGTAGCAGCGCCAGATCTACAAAAGACTTCATTTTTGCGCCATTGAGCCCGACGGGCAGGTTCGTGATTACGACAGGGCAAACGCATTCAAGTCAGATCCGCATCGAAGCCTACCGAGCGACGTCCGACTGGATGCATGCTCGCTCCGACTGTAATCTCGTCGCCTCTTCTAGAGCAGGCAAACGTTTTGAATCATGTCAAGCTAATTCGAGGTCCCAGCTCGAAAAACCGGAACCAAGACAGCAAATTTCGTAACTCCCCTTCGGCCCGAAAAACTGGCCACGAAAAGCTTCGGTGACGACCGTGCGGGTGCCGGGATTGAATGGGCGGCGTCGAATAGCCATGTTAACAGAGAGAGACCGGGACGAGGATGCCGCAATTCCCGGACTGCGGTTTATCGCTTCCACACCCAGGCTCTCCAACCCGTGTTAACCGGGCGGACTCGGCACCTCCGGACACCATGCCTACGATGAGCCGGACCCCGGATTTCGAACGCCTGTATTGGCCTCCCGAAAATTCGCCGGAGCAGCCTCAATAGAAGCTACCGCGTCCTCAGAACGCCACCGATCACGTTCCCGAGCAGTTGCAGGAACATTTCCTGGTCATGCCGATGTTGTTCGGGGTTGCGCTCCTCCTCCGCGGGATCACGCTGCTCAATGGCCAATCTTGCACCGGCATGACCGAGTCGCGCCGCCCGTTCAAGCAGCATGAACTTGGCTCGTTCTCCGTCAGGATGAACGACAATGCTGTTGTCGATTAGCGCTGCCATTGTGACCATCGAATCTGGATCTCCCAAGCGGATGCCTTCATGCAATAGCGCCACGACTTGGGACATCTGCCTCCTATCCTTGCGCTGTAACAGAAGGCTTGCGAGATTATCAAATGCCGCTGGATAGCGTTCTCTGGTCAGCTTCTTGTAAATTTCCGCCGCAGAAGTTGGATCGGAAAATCCGACAGCTCGCGCCAACTGATATCGATATCTCGGCTCATTTGGCAACTTCTTGACGGCAACCTCACAAAGCCTTCTGGCGCTTTCGGAGTTTTTCTGGAGCTCGCCATACGGAACCCCGGGAACAGAAGCGGGTTTGCGGGGATCCGTCGGGTTCGCCGCGGCCTGATCGCAGAGCAGGCCGGCTTGCGTCCGCATTTCTTCTTCTTCGCGCTCGCGATCGGCTCGATTCTGCAATTCCGCCCGTTGTGAAATTTCGAGCTGCCGCTCCCGTTCCGCCTGCTTCTCCAACTCGGCCCTTTGTGCGAGCTCGGCTTGTCGCTTCAATTCGGTCGCGCGCTCTGATTTCCATTGTTGATCTCGCTCACGCGCTTTGTCGATGCCGGACCGGTCCTTCTCCCGTTGGTTTCCATTTGCTAAATCTGGGGCGATAGGCGGCGGCGGGGTCTGTGGAACGGGAGCAGAACCGCCATTGGGTTCTGGTCGCGGCTGGGCAGTCAGCATCATGATCAAAATCGCTCCCACGACACCGCCCGCGATCAGACTCGGGATGATCAGCGCCGACTTCGAACTTGCCTTTCTATCAGCGTTTCTGACTTCTGCTTCTGTATTGGCAAGCGGGATCAGTGCAGCATCAGCCTGCGGCGTTCGGCCCTTGTTATAAAGATCGAGTTGCTTCAGAGCAGCATCGAATTGGTAGCGATTATCGTTCTTCGATAAATATAGGTTTTTTAGCGTTCCTGTCGGACAGGAGATCAGCATGGATTGATACAAAACGACAGGTATCTGCCTATTATTATTAAATCTCCTGTCCGGCCCCCCGTCTTTATTCACGAATGCCCAAGTATGGTTTATAATCTGACCATCGTGAGGGACACGCTCAGACTCAATGAATGGCTGATCGGCCCAATGGATCGAAAGCTGATCGTAGTTTATTCCGGTAATTCTTGAATCTTTTGCAATCATGACCATATCTGGAAAAAAGTATATGGTCGTCTTGCCGCCTGTTACGCATGGAACAGATATATTTGATTTAAGAACTGACGGAAGGCTATAGACAATCGTCGCTTCGCTCCTAGTTATTTGCGAATTTGCTCCAGCATTACGCTTCCAATCCAGAATCCACCCATGAGTGTCTACGTTCCAAATCCTTGCTGCCTTCGACAGGACATCAAACTCTCTACAAACAGAAGAAAACACTTTGTTGGCACCATCGTCAATGTCGTACAGAACGACAACGACCTTCCTCATTCGGTCATAATACCAAGCAAATATAGAAATAACTATCGTAAATACAAATATCGCCGATGCCGCTGGCTCCAACTGTGGCGCATTGTACGCATATCCAAAAACAAAGAGCCCAACTACGATTACTATAGGCCAATACGAGAAAAGCGACATCTTCTGATTTATTTGGTCGATGATGCCTTGAGGCGTCGTCGGAACCAGCTCCAATAGATTTGCCGTCTCCATTTCCGCCAACTGCGATTGGCCTTCCGCGGGTCGGTTCACCAGCGGTTCGCGACTGCCTGTTTGTGATTCCCTACCTTTAAACGACCCTTCAAGCGATGCGCGATAGTATATGCCGCCGACGCCCATGTGGACGTAGTTACCTCTCGGGCCGGATCCAATTCTCAGCCCCTTTATACCCACCGACACGCCAATGCCGCTCTTGGATAGATTGAATCGAAAAGGGCCCGCTGAAATGCTTCGTCGAAAGTAGAGTGGCATCTTGAGTAACCGCATAGGAACGTGGGACTCGTGGTTTTTAACACAACCACGAGAATTTGGAGAAGGTGCTCCGCGGTCGAGACCGACCGTGGTCGAGTAGCTCGGCCATTCGGCTTCGCCATCACAGATCCGGGCATGCGGCTTTCCCGCACCCGGCTCTTCCCGGAAATCCCCCGCATCAGGCGCTCTATGGCGTCCAGGGTGAGTGATGCGTGAGAGCGGTAGGGGCAGACGGGCGGCTCGGCGAGCGGCGCCAGCTCCGCGCCGGCGGCTCTACTAATATCGGATAAATAAGAGAAGTCAGAGTGTTCGACGACGGCGCCGCGGGACGCCCGTGCCAGGCCCTCGCGAACGGCCCGCGGCCGCGCTACGTCGGGGACATGCTGTGTGAGGTCGAATCGGCGCATGGCGGAATGCTGATTGATTCCGGCGCTTTGTGCCTTCATATTCGGGCAATAGCGCCGCGCCTGTCGGGCTCGCTTGATCGAAGGAGCCGAAGTCAGTCCAGCGAATGACCGCAAAAAATCCACTGATCTAACGCGAGTCCAGCGATCCAGCGCGAAGCCAAAATGAGGGAAAATCAATTGATTGCAGACCACTCAATAAGCGCGAACGACACGTGGAATGGCAAGGTCTCGAGGCGCTTTCAACCGGACGGAAGATACCGACCAAGTCTCGATTTCAGCAGTTTCACCAACGTCGGGTCCATGAACTCGAACTCGTCCGGTATGTCGAGGCAGATCAAGCGCTTGCCGTTTAACGAAGAGCGAAACCGCTTCTGCACCTTGGATCGATGAGCCTTTTCCATGACCACAACCACATCGGCCCAGGCTACCAGTTCAGAAGTGAGGGGATTGTCAGCATCGTTGTTCGTTCCGGCCGACGCAACTTCGAGGTCCGGCCGCGACGAGAAAACCTGTTCGGCGGTAGGGCTGCGGAGACGGTTCTGACTACATACGAATAGGACTTTTTTCATCCAGCGAGCCTTCGGCATCAAGGCCACCATCTTACGATCAATGACCGCTTTCGGGAACCGTTGTTCCCAGCCTGAACGGCGGGAGACAGACATACTCGCTCGATAAGAGGGCGATATTTCCCTGGTGATCGCGCCTTCACGCCACGTCCACCTCGACCCAAAGACCAGGCTTCACGCGCATCGCTTTGATGGAGCCGCTCGCGGACTGAAATTCCTTCGGGATCCTCCCGTTCTTGAGCATCGGGTCGTCGGCGCGAATCGTGCGCGACGCGGTTTGCTCCTGCAGCCGCTCGAGAATGTCCGGAAAGGGCATCTGGCCCCAGCGCACCCTTTTCGCGTCTGCTTCGTTGACCGGAATGAAGGCCGAAAGATCGGCGGAGCGCATGAGTTCGAGCCCCTTCTCCTTCAGCGTCGCATTCTGGCTACCGTGATGGCCGACCTTGTAATAGACGGTGCGCGCGAGAATGTCCGGGCCGCTGGTGTTGGCCCATTTCACATCGTGCCAGGACAGCCAGTTGCCGACCTGCGCGTCGGCGGCAAAAAGCAGCACGCGGCCGCTCTCGGTAAATTCGAAAGCGAGCACCAGACTGCTGTTGTTGGTGCGCTGGTCAAGCTGCATGGCGAGCTCGGCCGAGACGCCGAGCCAGTCACTGTCGATCCTCCGCCAATCGCGGCTGCCGGGCGCCGAACTACCCGCCTTTCCCCGACCAGAGGGGGGCGCGCTGTCGCTTCCGACATAATGATCGCGCAGCAGCTCGATCGCGGGCGATGCGGGCACGTGCGCCGGATCATTGGCGAGCGCCAGAGCCTCGGTGAGATCGACGCCGATCTCAGCGTCGAAGGGCGCGTCCGGATCGTCCAGCGACACGGCAGGATCGTTGGCGCCGAAACCCATTGCCAAAGCGCGCGCCATAGGCGAACCGATCCCGCCCAAACCATACATTTCGCGCGTGCTTTCCATCAGCCCCAGCAGCTTTTCGTCGCGCGGCGGCCCCAGGACGTAAACATTCACCCCCGCGACGCCTGGCAACGTCAGCGGCCCGTCGCCGGGTTCGTGGTAGACGACCTTACCTTTGGCCATCCTTATCGCGGCGTCGCGCGCGGCACGCACCTTCTCGCCCTTGGCGCCGAAGTAAAATCCCAGCAGATTGTCGAGGCCAATCCCGAGCGTCTCCAATTGCCGGCCTCTCGCCGCCGCCAGCCGGCAACTTGCCATTTGCAGGGCGCTCAGCGCCTCGGCCTTGTATTTCTCGAGCTGCCGGGCCTGCGGATCGCGCGGATTCTCGGTCCAGGCGAGCCAGACGTCGCCTATGTCCAGCGACTCGAACCCTTCCGCTGCCGTCGTGAAGGCGGAGAGATGGTCCCAATGTTCGTGGGTGATGACCAGAACGTCGATGCGCTTGGTCACCGTCGCTATGTCCGCGACGATCTCATCCATCAGATCGGAGCCGCCGGTGACCGAGCTGTGCACGCCGCAATCGATGAGCATGAAAAAATCATTTTCACCGTCTACGGGCCAGCGCAGCAGGTGGCAGTCGCCAATGCCCTGGCAATAGTGACGGATGGTGACGCTGCGCCCGACCGTCGTCCGCCCCGCAGCCGACCGTCGCGGCGTCCCCTCGCCGGACTTCCCCTCCTTCCCACGCGTCTTGTTCTGCGGGTCACCTGTCCGGGACGTCGTCCCGCCGGCGCGCGGTTTGGCGTCTTTTGGCGGCCTCTTACCCATGTTCATGATCCCTCTGGCCCGAATGCATCATTGCGAAAGGCTCAAAGCTGGCCGCACCGAAATACAGCGCCTGCATCGGCGACTGGTGCGCGCCGAGCGCCGTCTTGCGTTGGATGTCGATACGGCTCCTGCTATCGATGTTCTTGACGATGCTGTAACGGATGCGTGGCGCGCCTTGATTGGGATCGAGAATGAGCGTGGCGCCGCCCCGGAACCAGAATTGCCCCTGCGACGGATCTTTCTCGTCGTAGAACAGGGGCCGTCGTTGATCGATGACGACGACGATGTCGGTGCGGAAACTGCCGTCCGGCGCGATGCGCCGCGCCGGACGCACGTTGAAGACGTTGAAGGTCGTCACATTGTTCTTCCGCAGTGGTCCGAGCGGCCCGAAATTGCCGTCGTAGCGGAGGATTCCTGGCATCAGCCCGAATTCGCCGCACAGAGCCGGATCTCGATTGAACGCCTCCTTCAAAGCGCTCCACACGCGCCAGCGGTTCTTCTCGTTGAGGTCGAACATCTCCGTGCGCGTGAGCTTTCGATCGAGACCGAAATCGACATGCTCGAAGATCGTCTTCAGCCAGCTCGGCTGGTCGTTCGCCGGCGCGTTCCACGTAACCGATTCAGCCGACAACGTACGCACGTCGCGCACCGGCACGCCGCAGGCGCGGAACCCTTCGATGAAGGCCGTGCGATATCCGAGATCGTCGCTTTGGACGAGGTCGGCGTCGGCGGTGATCAAGGCGCGCAGATACTCGCCGAAAGTGATGTCGACCGATGGACAATAGTCGAGCGCGCGGATGCACATGCGCAGCACGTGCCGCGCCGCTGTGCAGATTTCCATTGTGAGGCGCTCGACGAGATCGGGATGCACAGCGCCTTTCGGCAGAATCCCGCTGCCGCCCGACCCAATTCGTATGAGATCGGCAGTGCGCCGGCTGACGATCGCGAGAAAGGCGCGGTAGATGGCGAGCACCAGAATCTGAGCGCGGTCGTGCGGCTCGAGCGTGTCTTCGTACCGCCTGAATTTGGCGGCGCCCTTTCCGTAATTGCGCAGAGCGGCGCCCACGCCGCTCGTTTCGCCAAACTGGAACGCGACGCCCGAAAGCAGATCGGCCCCTTCAATAGCGCCGCGATGGCGGCCGACTTCGAAGCGGACGAGTTCGGGAATGGTAAAATGCTGAAACACCGCCACGATATCAGCGAAGGCTTCGTGAAAGGCCGGGACGTCGGGGTTCGAGGCCTCCTGGAATCGACGATGCAAGCCGTCGAGCAGCGCATGCGACATCTCATGGGCGACAATGTCGCTGGAGAGGCAGGCGAACACCATGTTGCCCGGCGCCGTCGCGCCCCGATCGTCACCGCCCGCGGGGAAATAGCCGAATAACAGCGCCTTTTTATCGGGACTATAATAGGCGTTGGCAGTGCGCAGCGCGTGCGGATAAATCCGCAGTCGCCGCACTTCCCGGCCGGCCAGTCTTCCGCTCGCATCGGTTTCGTACCGCGGCGCCCAGAGCGCCTTGCGTCCCAGCGCCTCCTCGAAATGGCGGATGGTGGTCATCGCCACCGCATAGACCATTTGCTGGTGGAAATTCGGATTGCCCTCGGAAGGCGTCAGGCCATCCCGCGCGAGGATGAAGCGATCGTTGAGATCGACCGGGTCGTACACCTTTCGCGATACGGGATCGACGTCGATTACTTCCAGATATTCGCCGACCGGACCCGGACGCAATGGTTCCCCGGTCGTCTCGACATCGTCCCAAGGCGTCTGCAGCGTGGTCTCATTGATTGGCAGGGTTTCGAGCCGCTTTGCCGTGCCGGGATCGAGCGCGAAGATGCGCAGGCGCCGATTTGGCGGCTCCTGCGGCGTCGACCGGCGCTGCGGTCGGTTCACGGCTCGCGCCGCGGCGGGCGCCGCACTTGGCCTCTCTCGCGCCTTTCCCGGCTTGCTGGCGTCGCGGCGCAAATGCCTCTCCAAAAACTCCCGCAGCGGCTTCGACGGCGCGCCCTCGTCAAGCGCCGCTTCGAGATAGCGATTGCGCGCCGCGGGCGAGATTTTTGTCGTGTCCGCGTCAGGCGCGACGATCGTCGCCTCCACCTGCGGCGAGATCTGCGCCATCTGCGTCAATTCGAGCGCAAACATTTTCTCTTGGCGTCCGTTCGCCGCCACACTAACGCCGCCGGTTCCGAAGATCAGCTCGAGCCAGGGCCAGGACGCTCGCGCCGGCGGCGATTTCTTCAGCTCGCTCGCATGGCGCGGCGTCAGCTTCAACGCCTCGGCCGCCTGCATGACGCCGCGTCCGAGCTTTTCCTGCGTTTCTGTCGGGTCCATGCGCGGCGTCGACTTGTGCGCCGAGTCGAACAGCGCCCGCCGGACCGCCTCGACGCGCATCCAGGCTTGCGGGTACGCGCTGATCTCGTCCCAATGCGCAGCCAGCCATAACGCGGCCGCCGCGGCGATTTGCGGCGTCGCGGCCGATGTGCCCGCGCCGTTCATGTCGACAGTCTTAACGCATCCGATTTTCGCCCAGGGCGTATTGGGCGTATAGGCCCCGAGCGCCGTGTCCATCTTATCGACGGGCCCGTAATTGCCCTGCATCTCGCCGGGCGAAAGGCCCGCGTAGGCGCGCCCGTCGGCCATCACGCCGCAGGCCGCGAGAACGCGATTGAACCGCGCCGGAAAGACGATCGTCTTCGGAGACGGTACCCACGCGAAATTATTGCCCGCGGCCGTGACCATAACGAGGCCTGCCTCATAGGCGAGATTGACGGCGTCAGCGAGAGCCTGCGACGACAAGCCGCCCATGCTCATCGACAGCACATGCGCGCCTTTTTCGCGCGCATAGTCAAATCCCTGCACCATCGTTGCGGTGGAGAAGCGCACGACGGAGTCGGCGATGCGCACCGGGATGATTTTCGCCTGCGGCGCGCCGCCGAGCCAGTCTTCGAAGCCGGGAAAGCCCGGGGAGTCGCCGCCGAGATGATTGCCCGAGAGGAGTGACAGCGTGCCCGGGCCATGGCCGCGATTGGCGAAGGGCGCGCCCGGCGGAACCTGGTCGACGGCGTTCCCCGGGTTTTCCCCGGTGACAAAGCTGCGTTGCAGCTCCTTCGACAAATTCGCCGGCAAGGTGACATGCGTCGGATCGTAGCCCGTATCGAGGTGCGCGATGACGATCTTCGCTTGCGCCGCGCCGACGTCCTCGCGCGCCTTTTTCAACTGGCTGTAATCGTCGATGAAATTCCACGCCGGCCCCGGTCCCTTGGCCTTGCCGCCGGCCCCGTCCTGATCGTCGAAGGCGCAAACGTCGGCGCCCGACACAGCGATGCCGGCACCGTCGGCGTGCAGCGGCCGCCAGATCCATTGCTGCGCCCTGTCCGGTTCGACGGCCTCGATCGCGGAGCCGCCCGCCGCGGTGAAAGCCGCGCCGGCCGCGAGCAAGGCATGCGCCTCGTCCCAGGGATTTTCTGGCTGCGCGCGCGAGGCGACGCGCAGCCAGGTGGATGCCGTCGCCGCCGCCACGCCGGGGCCGGCGCCAGTCGACGTTACGGAGAGGATGGGCGTGACATCGACTTTGCCCCCGGCGAGGCCTTGCGTTGCCTGCGCGATGAAAGCCTTTCCGTCGCCCGAAACTTTCACCAGCAGCGCCGCCATCGTCCCGTCCTCCGCTCGTCCCTGCTGTGCGGCTGCGCCGCGGTCATCACCTGATCGGCCCGTCCGAATGGCTGCAACGTCGACGGACCGTTGTCGGTCTGATCGCTCAGCATTGCGCAAGCGACTGGCTCGGCCCCAGCTTCGGCAGGAGCGATCACGGTCGAAAATTTTTTCTGCCTGTTCATTATTTAAACGCCTCGTCTGCTTCAGCTCCCGGACGCGCCTTCCACTGCAAAGAGTACCATTCTCCACGGTCGCGGGCCCAAGGGTCGAAGGCGTTCGCGACTGTACGCAACTCCAGCTCGAGCTCTGGCATCGCGCGCAACAGCACCCGCTTGAGTGGCGAGATCTCCTGGTGATGTCGACCGTTGATGTCGAACGACTCGTATTGCTTGCCAGTGGAGCCGTTGTTGTTCACCCATTCTATCCCCAAGGTCGTGTAAAATTCCGGTCGGAAGCTCGAGGTGAAAAAACGGTCGCTGAACAGCCGTCGTGAGGCGTTGATGATGAAGACGTGGAATTGCGTCTCCGAGATCGCGTAGCCATGCGGACGCGCCATTTCGGCGAGATAGCCGACAACGAGGTCTACATCCTCGATATTGTCGACCGAACTGCCGTCGGGGAAGCTGTGGCAGTCGTTAATCGGCTGGCCTGTGGCGTCGCGCTGCGCCGCCGTGATGACCTTCTTGGCGTTGCAAACGTGCTGACCATAGATCTCGCGGAGCGCATCGACAATCTTCTGCTGATCCGCGCGATCCGGTGCGCTAAGGTCCACGAACTCGTCGAAGCTCTTGAGATCCCGCAGGCCAATCTGGCGGCGAAACTCGTTAAAACGCGTGACGCCCCGCTCGCGATCGCGAATGATGTCGAGCGCCGCGACGTCGAGCTTGGTGTCGAGACGCGGCGGCAGATCGACGTTCTGCAGGAAAGCCGGGTGGTTCTGCAGCTCCAGCACGCCGAGCCGCTGGCGGCCCATGCTCAGCGCCCAATTGGTCAGTCCGCCCTCGCGCATCGCCGCCGTCGCCTTGCCACGGAAAGTGTCGATGACCGGGACTTTCTTCTGGATTGTGTTGGCCTCCTTGAGGTCACGATATTCAATGAGATCGGGAAGCAGCGGATGCAGGCGATAGACGGAGACGAACTCCTCCGGAAAATTGAACGGTGAGCCAAAATGATTGACGCCACCATTGACGTCGTCCGGATTTTTCAGGCTCCAGAGGTCCGGCGTCAGCCAAGTCGGCAGGAACCTCGGCCAGTGCCGGCTATTGCCGAGACCGACGATGCCCGCGCCGCCTGCCAGAGCGGAGTAGAATTGGTTCGCCTCAGTTGCGTGCGCCGACCCGCCGAGCGCCCCGACGATCTGCTTCGTCACGTTGGAGGCGATCAGATCATCGGCGAAGAGCCCCGACCAGTTCGCGTTCATGGCGACGTGTAGCGGCTCATCGTAAAGCAGCTGCGTGGTCCATTCGGTCGTGTGGATCTTGGCGACCTCCGCTGCGACAACTAGCCTAGCGACCTCGAATATCTCCCGGTCCGAAAGCTTCGCATAGGGAATGACGTCATTCGGCTTTTCCGGATTGCGCAGCCCGGAATCTTTCAGCGGGGCCTTCTTCGCCCTGTCGCGCAGGGCATCCACGACGTTGTTATGTTCGCGCACGAACAGGTTGTGATAGAAGCTTATCCCGAGCGACCAATTGTCGGGGAAAGCTGCGGACTCCTGTCCAGCCCATTCCGGCTGCAGCGAGTCGCAGCCGACAGAGTTCGCGCCTTTGTCACAGGCCGCACGAAACTCGGGCAGATAGCCCTGGCGGTCACCAGCGCCGGTGCGCTCCGCCAGCGTCAACACTTCGAACTTCGCGGGATCCTTCGGGTCGACCCGCAGGCGTCCGCGCGAGCGCTCGTCATAGCCATAGATCTGAGAGACATCCCACCATGCGGTGACGTTGTTACGGGTGGTGCGGTAAGAGCGTTTCAGCCGGCTTGCGCCATTGTAGCTGAAGCGTTCCGGATCGCTGTTATCGGCGACAAGCGCCGCCTCCATCTTGTCGTCTATGCGGCAACCGAGCTCCGCGGCGCGGGCAGCAGAAACCGGCTGCTCCACATTGTTCACGCGCTCGCTCGTGCATCCGAGAGTCGTCATGATGCGACTCTGGTCATTGCGCGCCTCGTCAAGATGCGAGAACCAGTCGTGCGTCATGAACTGAATCCAAAACGCCGCGAGCACGTTGAAGAAAGGCGCCTTTTTGTAGTCGCAATTCCCGCCGTCGGCGGTCGGATCGCCATGGCCTAGATTGCAGCTCGTCGGCTTCGATTGAAGGCGCGAAAAAAGCTTTCTGCTGATAATCTGCGGATCGGGCTTGAACAGCGATAGCCTCTCGCCATGACGGTTCTTCGTGTATTCGTCAAGGCCGAGATCCGGATAGTTGGCCTCGAACTCGACCTGGCGCGCGAAGAGCTGCCCCTTCGACCCCATCGCTGGGTTGCGAATGTCGTTGCACGCGCCGCTCAGCGTACGGAAGCGGATGAGCTCGCCTGCGCAAATCTGGTTGCCTTCGGCGTCGATCTGCAGTTTCCCGTAGTCGGGATGGTTCTGCGGGAGACGCATCTCCTTCCAGACTTTGAGCGCCGAACCATCCACCTTACGACCGGCGACTTCATCGCCGGTCAGATAGCGCTCGAACGTGTTGTTGTTGTCAAAGAGATTGAAGCGTATCAATTCCATGCGCTGATATTCGAGATCGATCAGCGAGCCATTCAATCCTCGTTTGTTGCGGTCAATGAGCTCCAGCTTGGTGTCTAGGACCGAGGAGCGCGAGCTCGCGTCGCCGGAGCCCCAATAATGTTGCCAGTCAACCCAGGGCTCGCCCATTTTGGCGACCGCGGACTCCCCACCATTGCAGCGCACGTGCGAAAGCCGCCCCTTGCCGAGGAAGCGGTTTAAGCGGTCTTCTGCGATCGGAGGAAGCCCTGCAGCAAGATCTTCGGCGCAGGCGAACGCAACGTCGATGTCTGGCTCGGCGGCGAGAGCGGAAGTTGCGATCATCTTCACGGCGACGAAGCATGCCGCGACCACAATTCGATTGCGTTCAAACATCGTCCACCTCTCAAATTCGCTACGGAAAAAACCAACAGCAGAATGTAGGAATGCGCGTCCTACTCGCCGCGCAACGTTTTGCCCTGTTTTCTCTTCCGTTCTAACGCAGCCGTAGCAGCGCCATTTGCGTCGTCGGTTGGCCAAGTCGTTTCCGCGGCGCTGCGCGCGTCACAAGGTCTTGAGATACTCGAGCAGCGCCTTCTTCTGGTCGTCACTGAGCGTCACGCCGAAGTCATGGCCGCAATGGCTGTCGCCAGATGTCGGATTCTCGCAACCCGTGGTGGACAGCGTAGTGCTGGAAGTGGGCTGTTCGACGGCAAGGCCCACCGCCGCCGGATCATAGGCCGGCCCGACCTTGAAGGTTCCGACGCGATTGTCCGACGGTTTGAGCAATTCGGCCAGGGACGGCACAGAGCCATTGTGCAAGTACGGCGCGGCGGCCCATATGCCCTGCATCACGCGCGCCTCGTAGCCGGGAGCCGGCGGAGCGCCGACGCCGGGTATAGGATAGGCGCCCTTCAAGGCGTCGAGATCTTTCATGACCTCCGCTTTGAGCT
Source organism: Methylosinus sp. PW1 (assembly GCF_000745215.1). Lineage (NCBI taxonomy): Bacteria > Pseudomonadati > Pseudomonadota > Alphaproteobacteria > Hyphomicrobiales > Methylocystaceae > Methylosinus > Methylosinus sp. PW1. The sequence continues at coordinate 34,965 of NZ_JQNK01000006.1, read as the reverse complement.
TCGGATCCAGCGTCTCAATCACCACGTCGAGACTCTGGTGCAAGCTCATTAGCAGCCGGCGCAGATTGGGATCCATGCGCACATCGGGAAAATAATGCTGCAACACCGCGCCGCGCACCGAGAGGCCGAGCACGCTCACGGCCTTGTCGACTTTTTTCAAGGGCTGGCCGAGGAAGGGAATGAAGGCGCCGGTCATCACGCCGGTGTCGACGTTCCGCCCCAAATTCAACAATTCCTTTGCGTCCGTGCGGATCTGAGCGATCGGCGTCACCGGGGTGAGCCAATTTCCGTCGGCAAGGGGTTTGATGCCATGGCATTCGACGCAGCCTCCTTGCGCCGTCGTCCAGTTGAAAATCTTCTCGCCCTCCGCGGCGAGTTTCTCATCGACGGCCCAGGGCCATTTCGGCGGCTCAAGCGCGTGAACATCAGATTCCAGCGCAGCGAGTCCATCGAAATTGGCGGAATTGTCGCCAAGATAATCATAGCCGATGGGGTGCGAGTCGTCTTTCTTGGGACGAAACACGCCAAAGACACCGTACACCTGACCGAGATTGCGCGACAGCGCGAGGAGGTCGTTGCCGTTTTCGGCGAAGCCGGGCCATTGCGTGCGGTTCTGGATCGCCGAGTTCCACAGGAAGGGCGGCCGAACCGCCGCATCGGCCCGCACGATGTTTGACGCGATGATGTGGCCGTCTTCAGGCTCGCCGATGGAGAGACCCGCGATACGGTTGAGGATCATGCCGACGGCGTCGAGGCGGCCCTTGCCCCAGGGACGATCATGCTCCGGTTTGGGCAGACCGCCGTCGGAAATGGCGTGGAACGGCGCATACCACGCCTTGACCTTGATCCGCAGGGTCTCCTGCTTTTTGTCGGACCACTCCGCGCCGAGCGCGGATTTGGCAAAGGCGGTGAATTTAGCCGGGTCATCCAGCGTACGGCCCACTGCGGCATCGAGATCGCTCCAGAAGGCGCCGAGATCCGCGAGGGACGGCCCGCCGTCGATGCGATAGCTCTTGCCGCCATACTCGATCTGCCGGGTGTGGCAGGCGGCGCAATTCATTCCCAGCGAAGGCTCATCCACGCCGCTCCGCGCCACCATGAAGCCGACCGGCAGGCCCGCCGGCGAACTGTCGGGATTGGGCAGATAGCCGTAACGGGACAGGCTGTCGGCCATGAAGAGCGTTCCATCGGCCTGTTCCAGCGCCGACATCCAACTCCAGGGAATAAGCCGCGTTCCCTGATCCTGCGTGTAGAAATTGTTGCGCGTTGCGGCGTCCCAGCCCTGTCCGTCGACGGTTTGCACGGCGGCGAGAGTGGCGGAGGCCAGCAGCGATGCGCCGACTAGGCGCGCAAGATGCAAGAGTTTCGGCCCCCACATTCGCTTTCTCCTCAATGCAGAATAAATGAACACGGATGAGGGACGGATCCGGACGATTTTCCCCGCCCCGAAAATTCACGGCAGGTTGGCGCGAGTGACGCCCTTCGCCGATTTGGCGAGATGCTACTCCGCCGCTTTCCGGCCTGTCACCTGTTTTTCCGTGATGCGGTCATCTCCCGGCCAGCATTTGTGTTGTCGCGCGAAATCGAGCGAGGACGATGCATTGCACCACTCTTGTGGAGCTGCTGGGCGAAAGCCACGATCCCCGCGAGCAGAGAGTCGAACCGACGGGTGAAGATTTCGGTGCGATAGCACGGTTAAACGCGGTTAAAAGCCGAAGGTTGTCTTCAATGGGAGCAGATTCGTAACGCCTATGCTCAGCAAGGGAAAAGACAGTGCTCGAACAACGGGCTGCTCGAGCACTGGGCTGAAGGCACCGCCACGCATACGCTCGACGCGCTCGCGGAGCGTGTCGAGCTGGGGAGCCGACCAGTCCTTTATCTTGCCGTCACCCAAGCCGCCCTTGCCGCTCTCGGCCTTGGCTCGGATGTCGACGTCGGAAATGTGATTGCGCGTTTCCGCACGCGCCCTTTCGGCGACGCGCCGAAAAGCCCATACGCAGCAGAAGACGGCTAGGAGCCCAGCTGCCTCCGCCGCGAAGACGAGGCCAGCAGCAGGATAAGGAGCAAATACACCGCTCTGCGCGAGTATCACGATGGCGATCACGAAGAAGGGATAATAGACGAGCGCGTTGACGCATTCGGTCCGCCGCTGGATGAAGACAAGATCGATCCAATCGTTTAGAACGCGGTCCGGCGTGGAGCTGCCGACCTCGCTCGGCTTCGAAACCTCCCCCACCGACTTGCCGAGCTTTTTCTCGTACAGCGCCACGGTTAATTGCGGCCATTTCGTGCAGCCTCGCGCGAGCTCCCAGATAAAGCTCAGGCAAAGAAAAGTCGCGTCGAAGACGATAAAGACGAGCATGGAAATGAAGAACACCTCGGCGAGGAGGCCGAAGGTTGAGGCTGTTCTCGCGAGATCGCCGCGAATCGGGGGGCTCGGCGCGCCGAGCAGCGTTACTAGCACGAATAGGGTGATGGTGAGAATGGCGCTGGCGATCCCACTGCGCAGAAGTCGGGCCTTCCGACGGCCCTGAACCACATAGGTCTCCCAAGCCTTTTCTACCTCATAGGGAAGCCCGTCGAGCTTCTTTTCCGATTCCTCGTCGTCTCCCATATCGTCCGCGGATTTGTTGGAAGTCTCAAATACGCCGAAAAGGCCGAAGGCCGGCCATAGCGCCCAAGGCAAGGTCTGCGTCGGCTTGGGCGGATCGCTTCTCACCTTGGGCTGCTTCACTTCCGATTCCGATAGGCGGTAAAAAAATATTCTTTTGAAATTCATCCAGCCGCTATCGTGCTTTGTCCTCTTGTCTGCTGCGTCTATCAGCGTTTCGGGTTTGGGCAGTCTCATACGCGTCGCGATCTCGTCGATATTGGCGTCGAGCTCGGCGCCGGCGCGCATGATCAGCCGAATGGAGACGATTACGGCGAGACAGGCAATCAGCACTGACGGCCAAGTGCTGACGCCGTGGAAGAAGGCTATCCGCTCGCCGGCGCCGTCCTCAGTCACAGCGCGCGCGAAAGACTCCCAGAACAATGCGACGAGTCCCGACAAGCTGAGCAGCGCCCCGAGCCAGACAAAGTCGATGGAATATTGATCCGGCTTGCCCCATTTGCGAAATCGCTCGCGACGGATATAGGCGTAGACTAGAATTGCGGCTCCCGCCGATCCGAGCAGGATCGCCAAGCCGATCTGCGCTGGCGCGCCGATCGAAGGATAGAGCCGCGGCGCGTCCGGCTGGATGTTGTCGCATGACCCGAGACGATTGTGGTCGCAATGCGCCCGCTTCGTCGCATAATCGGTCCTATGGCGCGGAAGCGGCAGAATCTCGCCCGTTCTCGCGACCTCGAAAATCAGCGCTTCGGAAAACCAGTCTTCGATGTGGCTGGGCGCCGTCGTAGCGCTGCGGTCGGACGTCAACGCCGCTAATTTCGGCTGCGGTTCCTTCGCCCTGATCAATTTAAAGTTGCGGTCCCGCCAACCATTCTTGCCCATGCCATGCGGCTCAGACGCAGAACGAGAATCGCTTCCATTCCGAACGCCCTTCCCCTCAGCGACGACCAATTGCGTCGCGAGAAAGGCCGCAGTCTGGTAGCCGCTGCGAAACGGCGGAATCTGGCCTTGCAGACTTCCGTCAAGCTCCGGCCCGAGACTTGAGGCGACCAGCAGATTGCGCGTCCATTCGAGCTCGCTTGCAGTCGCGAAGATCGTGTCGAAATCCGTCGTGAAGAATTGCGCGTTTGGAAACGCCGGCTTCAGTGCGCGAAGCACGAGGAGCTTGTCGAAGGCGTCGCTTCCGAGCACGCCGATCGCCCTTATGCCTTCCTTGCCCCGCTCGCGTAGCCCGTCATCTATCCTCCGCAGCCTTTCGGCGATGCGACGCAGATAATCGAACTGGCTCTGGCCATAAGGAAGATCGAGGGCGCGAGGATCGATCTGCGTCTTGGCCGTATCCCGGTCTTTCGACGGCACGCCCGCATCCATGCGGTCCCCACTCTCAGCCTTCGGCGTGGCTCCGTCCAATCCACGCAAATAGCCGAGCCTGTGCACGAAGGACTCACTGCAGCAGGCGCGGCCGTTGCGCATCCCCTTCGTGAAACGGCGTTCGAACGTGTCCGCCACGCTCTGGCCGTAGATCGTGTCCGATTCGGCGATGAGCGCGACATGCTGGTGGTCGCCTGGAGCTACGCCGCGCTTGTCCAATTCGTCGAAGACGACCTCGGCGAGCTTATCGTCCGACGCAATCCCCCGACGGAGCACGCCGTTCGTCGGCCAGGCGACCTCCTTTCCGAGCCTCTCGGCGGTCGCGCCATAAGAGACGATCTGATAGGCTCCGGGGTCCGCATTCTGAGAATTTTCTATCAGATCGCCGAGCGTATCGGAGGATTGCGGTCCGATGACGAAGAGCGGGCCATTCCACGCGTCTGCGGCGCGGCGGCTCGACGGCTTTTCGATTTCACGCAGCCTCGTGAATTTCTCGAAAGGCGAGCCGGCGATGACATCTTCGTTCAGCCAAAACACCAAGACCTTCTTGTGCGAAGACCGATCGGGAGAATCCGAAGTCGATTCGATATTCTTCGCCTCGAAATTTTCAAACGGAACGACGCAAGGCAACATTCGTTTCTGGTCGCGATCGGGCCGCGGAGCGAAATAGCCCAGGTGTCGAGGATCATGCGGTCGAAATCCGGCTCGATCGAGTCCTGCGATCACGGCGTAACGAAGCCGCCGACGATATTCCGAGTCGTCGTAATTCGGCCCGCCGGATACAGTCACAACCAGCGGGATCGTATCTGCGTCAAGCTTGGGCGATGATCCGGCCGGAAGAGCTCGCGTGCACTCCGATTTCGCGTTTCGCGCTTGCGCAATGGCGGAGAACGGGTCCTGCCACAGTCGCGCGTCAGCCTGCGGGGCAGCCTCGCGGATCGCCATCTCGCTCGAGTTCGGACGCGAAGGCAGCAGCGGCGCTTCGCGATAGATGAAGGCCGCACCGGTCATGACGAGCGCGACGACGATCAAGCCATTGCCGGCGAGAGCGCCGCCCTGCGGCTTACTTTCGTTCTCGGTCATGGGCGAACTCCGACCTTCGTTGCCGCGACGGGGGCCAGATAATTCGCTCTCCCTGCTTGTCGAGCCCTATCGATCACAATCGAGCGAAGGGCGAGCGGTCTCAGAAAGATAGTGGGCATTTGCTTATTGACGGGGTTCCAACGGCTCTGCTTCACTGGGACCGATAAATTAACTGGGTCTCATGCCGCTTTTAACAAAGGTGGCGTCGGCTCGAACATCCACGTCAGGTGATGACGATGCGTCGACTTCGGAGGTTGTTAAGCCAATCGCTCACGCAAATCGCCGTTGAGAACGGCCGCGCGAACTTGCAACAAGCGATGTGCGCCTCTGAGCGTCCATTGCATCTGCTGCTTCTTTACCATTCTCCGGGCGACAAGGGAATCGACAGCGGACTCGGCGAGCGAGGAGGCAATCCGCCGGCCCGATCGGTAGCGTGCGCCGTAGTTGACGGTCGCGTCTCGATTTGAGCGCATGTCATCACCAGGGCGGCGACAATCATGCTGTTGCCGGCGAGAGCGCCGCCCTGCGGCTTACTTTCGTTCTCGGTCATGGGCGAACTCCGACCTTCGCTGCCGCGACGCGGGCCAGATAATTCGCCCTCTCTGGTTGTCGAGTCCCATCGACGAGACTGGGCGGAATAGCTTCATAACAGCATAGGAATAGCGTTCACTCTGAGCGCGTTAGAACGTCCCTACCGGGACGTGGGCCGGGTCATTCCGTTTGATGGGATGCACCGCTGATTCGGCGAAGTACGTTGTCCACCTTGGGACGCTCTTCCCACGAAGCCCCATCATGCCGCGGCCTATGGCGACCGCGAAGACGACCCTGCACCCGGCATACGCATTCGAAGCCACGCAAAACCGCTTGACATAGAAACCGCGATTAGACGGCTCCATCGGAGCCGGTGCGCGCTGATCGAATTCATCAAGACCCTCTGGAACTCATACGGTGGGGACGCTGAGCGGCACGCTCTGGGCGTGGTGGAATAGATCGTTGGGATCATATTGTTGTTTGACCGCGACCAGTCGGGCAAGGTTGTCCCCCCAATAGGCCGACGCATAGTCGCCGAGGTCAAGATCGCTGTAGTTGACATAGGAGGCGCCGAACATGAACGGCCGCATCGTGGCATAGACCCTCGCAATTTGCGCAAGATGGACGGGTGTGTCAGCGGAACGGCCCCAGCTCGTGAAATATTGGATACAATATTGCGTGCCGGCCCGGCGCGGAAACGCCGTGGCGTCAGGTGCGATATCGGCGATCTTGCCGCCATAGGAGTCGCACAGCAGCACTATACCGCCAGGCACAATTGGTGCGAGCGCCGCCATCATGGCTCCGATTCCGTCTTCGCTGAGAGGTTTCAGCACATAGTCCGATTTTGCTTTCATGAGCAGTGACTCGTACACGAGCGGTCCCGCAAAGTGTTTGACGGCGTCGAGGAATGCGAGCATACGCACGCTCAGCCGCGTCGACGGCGAGAGAACCGACGTCAGCCGCCGAAGTTCATTGCGCAGCTCCCTTTCGTCTCCGACCGACTGGCCGATGCAACGCATTCCGATGAGTCCATTTCCTGCCGGGCCGACCTTCATGATCGAGGTAATGCCTGAGGGCGCGTTCGGCGCCCAGTCCTGCCAGGCCGCGAAGAGTCGTGCTGCGTCCGCCCGCGACAATTTCCAGGATACGCCGAACACCAGTACGGATTTCAACGCAAACACCTGGATTTTGAATTCCGTCACGACGCCGAAACTGCCGCCGCCGCCGCCTCGGCAGGCCCAGTAGAGGTTCGGCTGCGAGAACGCGTTGGCCTGCAGCACTCGTCCTTGGCCATCGACAAGTGTGGCATCCAGCAGGGCGTCGCAAGTCAATCCATGCGAGCGCGCCAGCAGGCCGTGACCGCCACCGGTGAGATGACCGGAGACGCCGACAGTTGGGCAGCTCCCAGCTTGCAGCGCCAGTCCCTGTGCGGCCAGCCCAGAATAAAGTTCGAACAGCGATACGCCGGACCCGACCGTGACGAACTCCGACGCTTTGTCGACTGCGAGCCGCTTCAATCCGCGCACATCGATAGCGATGCCAGTCGTTTGAGACAGCCCTTCATAGGAGTGGCCGCCGCTGCGCGTGGCGAAGTTCAACCCATTGCTGCGCACCCAATCGACCATGACGGCGACGGCATGCTCGGTCTTGCAGATCGCACGCAGCGCCGGGGCTAGCTGCTTGCGCTTGCTCACCGCTGGCAGGAAATCCGCATAGTGCGGATCCGGCGGTCGCAGGAATTGCACTTCGCTCGCCGGAAGGCTTGGCAACGGCGGTAGCGGCGCAGCAGCCGCCTTCGCGAGCGGCAGGGCGATCTCATCTTCGACAGCGGCCGTCGGGGGCGCCTTCCGGGAAGAGTACTCTTCGAGGCGAAGCGGGTGCTCCATGTCGACTCCTCCCGCAATTCTCAGGAAGACTTAAGGCAGCTCGACCGGTAAGCCATGGGGATCGATCTGGGCAGCAATCAGCGCCGGTCCGTCGAACGCCGCGGCTTCCGCCAACGCCGCATCGAAAGCAACTGCCGTGTTGACCGCTCGAGCGAGCTGCAGGCCGAGCCCGCTGGCAAAGGCTACGAAATCCCAACGGTTGAGCACCACATAGTCGCGCGGTGGCTTACTCGTGCTCTCGAAATAGGACCTGTCGACGAGAAACTGTTCATAACCATAGATGCCGTTGGAGACGATGATGATGACGGGATTGCAGCCATGCTGCGCCATCGTCGACAAGGCCGGCGCGGTCATTTGGAAGCCGCCATCGCCGCAGATGACGAGCGGACGGCGGGCGGCGCCGAACGAAGCGCCGACCGCAGCAGCGACCGAGTGGCCAATCGATGCCCAGACGGCGCTGCACAGGAACCCATCGCGGCCTTTGATCGGCAGATTGGCCGCCGAATAAACGCCGAGAAACGTATCGGGAATTACGATCCAGCTTTGATCCAGCGCCACGGCGATTCGCTCGAACACTTGCCTGTAAGTCAGCGCGCCCGAAGCCGGGCCGGGAACAGGCGGCGGCGCGCCTCCGGGCGCCCACGATGGCGGCTTCTTCGCCGCCTCGGTGACGAGCGCGGAGACCAACGCCCCGAGTTCGGCGTTTTGCTTCGCTGCGGCCTTGATCCGCACCTTGCCGTCATAAATCTGAACCATCCGGCCGAAGGAATTCTGTACGAGGTTCGCATAGCCGTTCGGAAAGGCGCAGCCGAGCGTGACGAGGAGATCCGCCCGTTCGACCGCCCGCTTGACCGCGGCTTGCGAGTGGGGAGGATCGTAGACGCCGACCCATCCGTCGCCCCCTTCGGCCAGCACGGACTTGGCGAGCAGCGTCGTGGACCAGCGTACGCCGAGCTTGGTAATGAGATCGGCGACCGCTTTCGCGTGGCCGTAACGCTGCACCTCGACGCCAATTAGAATCAACGGCGCATGCGCAGCGCGGATCAAGCCAACGATCGTTGCCGCAAGCTGCTGCTCGTCGCCGACGGGCGCGTTGACGGTCTGCAGCGGTCCGCTCGGCGCCGCGCACGGCGCGGTCCAGATGTCCATGTTGATTTCCAGGTAGACCGGTCGCTTTCTCAATATTGCAGTTGAAATCGCCAAGTCGACGACGCCTGGCGCCTCGGCGGCTGTAACGGCGCGCACCGCCAGCGCGGTCACGAGCTTGTATGCATTGAGGTCGGTCGCGACCTGTCCGATAGAATGGGAGAACACAATGTCGAACTTGCGCAGGTTGGCGATCGCGCCAGGCGTCGGCCCACCATTGATGACGACCACTGGACTCCGCTCGACATAAGCGCCCGCGATCGCGTTGATCATGCTCAAGGCTCCGACGCCATAGGCCACCGATACGGCGCCAAGCCCCTTGGTGCGCGCATAGCCATCGGCGGCGTATCCCGCTTCCAGATCGCTCGCGGCGACGACGGATCTGATGCGGTGTGAAAGGGCGGCGTCGAACAGTGGAGCGCAATAGGCGGCGGGCACGCCAAACAGCCGATCGACATACTGGTCGGCGAGTCGCTTCAGAATGTAATCGGCGACAGTGAAGGCCATGGTTTGCGCTCCAGGAGAGCGCGCGCCTATGTGCGCGGCGCTCAGACGTCAGGGACACGAGGATTGACGATCGGCGCATGGAACGGGTTGTGAATGTGGATATCGGAGAGCGGCTTGACGGCTGCGCGCCCGAACAGCGAGGCGATGTGGTCGACGAGGCTTCGACACACCGCCTTGTTCGGCCTCTCGTTGTTGACGCCGGCCTCGAAGGTGCCGCCGATCACGACATGGTCGCTGCGAGGGAACATGTACCCGTTCTGGCCGTAGAGGTATTGAAGCGCCGGTTGCGGTGGTAGCATGGCCAGCTGTCCTTTTATCGGCGTCATTTTGGGGTCGCTCCACAACGTCATCGAGCCAAGCCCCGTGCAGTTGACGATAATGCTCTGCGGCACATACGTCAGAACGTCCGAACGGCTCGCGAAAGATTTCGACACGAAGGCGACTCCGTGGTTATCGAGGTCCGCCTTGAGCCTGGCGAGCAGGATCGGCGGTTCGACCAGCAACGTCCGATAGACGAAACCGCGCTTGGTGTGGTGCTCAAACGGTAGCCGAGACAAGGATTGTCGCGCTGGGATCAGGCCAGGCACGAGCTTGATCACGACATCGAGGTTTTCCGAGGGCGTAGCGGTGTAGTTTGGCCGCTCGAGCACGCCATAACCTTGGCCTATGCGGTTCTTGAACTCGCGGTGGGCCGTCTTGAGAATCTCGGCGAGCTCACCCTCCTTGCCGGCGTATTCTACAACCGAGACCGCCCACTGGCCGCCTGCCTTAGCGGAGGTGGTCTGCAGCGGCGCGCGATCGGCATAGATTGTGACCTTCAGTCCGAGATCGAGAAGCAGAGTTGCCGCCGTCAAGCCCATCACGCCGGTGCCGAGCACAGCGACCTCCGTCGTCCCTGGACTGGACACCAGATGGTCCTTCACGATGTCTCGCACCTTCGCGGCACAGCCGAAACTCAGCGTGATACCAGCGCCACCGTGGCCGTAATTGTGGACAATGAATTTCTGCGAAATAGTCTCTGCGTCTAGCCGATACGATCCGTTGCGATAGGGTCGTACGCCTGCAGTGCAGGCGCCAAGTTGACTCGGATCAAAGGTAAAGTCGGGGGTCGGCAGGTTGGTCGTGACCATCGCAGCCCTCTCTTTCAGGTCGTACCCCCCTTGCGAGGTGTAACAGCGGTGCCTGGACGGACGGACCGGAGACCATAGGCACCAAGCGTGGCCATCGAATTGGTGGTGAAAGTCTTTCGTGGCGAGTTGGTAGAGCCCGTAACGGTCAGAAGCTCGGTCGGCGTCAGTTCGGGCGGGCCAGCGTCGCGCGGATTCCCCCCGTTGGCGCCCAAATCGCCACTGCAAAACGCGCCTAACATAAAAAAGGGAGCGCCGGGCTCGGATGCGCGCGAGATGCCGTCGACGAGGGCAAGCCGCTTCAAGCGGCCGATCACGTCGCGACCGGCCTCCTTGCCGGCCATTCCCGAATTCTCCGCGCGCGTCGCCGGATCCGTCAGTCCCGCGTTACGCGGGGCGCGTACCGCGGCGCGGCGCGAGCTGCTGAAATGCTTCGGCGCGAGCGTGCGAGCTCGGCGGCGAGGGCCTCCTCCAATCGGGATCGCCCGGCCGCGACCGCCACCCCTGCGTCCCGCGGCGCAGCGCCGGATCGACGGCGCCGTTCATGGCGAGCGGCAGCGGCCGGTCCCAATTCAGCCGCTGGGCGAGGCCGAGATCGGCACCCCATGCGGCGAGGATATCGCCACCGGGCGCGGCGGCAGGTGGTGAGCACGGCGCCATCGAGGCTCGCGCGGCGCACGAGCTCGCGCAGAGGGCGAGCAGACGGCCGCCCAGCGTCGACGCGCCGGCGCCGGGCGCGGCGAGGCAGACGGGTCGCAGAGAGCTTCGGCCTTGCGGGAGCTTGCGACCGGCGCGGCGACGGCGCGCCCGCGAAGCGCGGCTCGGTCCGCGGTGTCTGATCGAGGAGCGCGAGGCCGACGCCGGCCGAGAACGACGCGCCGCCCGGCGCGAGCCGCGCCAGCCAGGAAAAATGGTGTCGGATAGAGCTTTAGACGAGCCGGTCGAGGCCATAGCAGCGACTCGGCGCGCCGCTCGCCGCGGGGATTTTGACGCGGCGAGCGGCGGCCGCATCGGCCGCGATGAGCGTGTCGGAGTCGAATCGGCTCATTGCGGGATCGCAACCGACGGCGGCGCTTTGTCACATCGCTTCACGGTATATCCGCCGCACACGTAGGGCGCGTTCGATGTCCGATAATCGGCGCTTATCGGACATGACGCAGATTTCCCGGCCATACGGGCGTGTCATTCGCATTTCATGGCTGGACAGCCCCCGAAAATCGAATTCAGGCGTCGGATCTTCGTGGTTCATTCGTGGACTGACGCTGGCGAAGCCCGGATATTCGTGCATCGCCCTCTCGGCGGAGCCCGAGGCCGGCGGTCGCGATCGCCGCCGAAGCGGCGCGACGGGTTTTCGTTCGGGCCCGCCATCCCGACGGCCACGGCGTCGTTTCGCACTGACCAGCAGACCGCCGCCCGGGGAGCGGCGTGGCCGGGCGGACCCACTTTCGAACCGCACGCCCCGCCGGCGCCTTGCATTCGGCTACCCCTTTGGGGTATTCATCGACTATGAATTCGCCCGCATCACCGTCGTCGAGACAGAAACCGATCTGGCGCGCGCGACGGAGATCATGAGCGAAGCCGAGAGAACGGCCGTCATCGATATGATCGCGGCCGACCCTCGAGCCGGTGATTTGATCCAAGGCACGGGCGGCATGCGGAAAGTCCGCGTTCCGCTGGGCGGAAAAGGAAAGCGAGGCGGCGCCCGCCTCATCACATTTTTTCACGACGCCAACATGCCGTGCTTTCTGATCACGGTCTACGCCAAGAACGTGCAAGCAGACCTCGATCCCAGACAGCGCAAAGCGGCGACGGCGCTCACCGACGCGATCCGCGCCCAATTCCGGAGATAGGACGATGGACGGCAAAGATTTCGAAAGCATGATCTCGGGTCTCGAAGACGCTCTCGCCTACGCCAAAGGAAAGCCGCGCGCAGGAACCCGCGCGCACAAGCTGAAGATCGATCGGAGCTTCATCGCCGAGACGCGCCTCAAAGCGGGATTGACGCAGGAAGAATTTGCGAAGGTCACGGGCGCGTCGCTGGGAACCGTGCGCAAATGGGAGCGCGGCGAGCGCTCCCCTTCCGGCGCCGCAGGAATGCTGGTGAGAATTCTGGCGCGCGACCCGGCTCTGGTGATCCAGGAGGCCGGAATTGGCGAGAAAACGCCGCGCAACCGGCGACGCTGTGGCGATAGCGATGTCGGAGGGTGAGACGCCCGAAGCGAGCAACGCGCGCGCCCAGCGCATGACCTCGATGGCTTCGTGATAGGCGGTCGCCGCGCTAACGGAACCAACCGCCGGTCCCTCGGCCGTCGCGTGGACTGGCTGGGGCGCTGATAGATGTGGAAACCGAGTTGCGCATAATAGCGCGCTTCGGCTTCGGCCGGCGGAATGTTTCGCGACGGGGCTACACCAGCGTAGCCGCAAGTCTCCCGTCACCTGCGGAAACCGCAGAGTGTGCCGAGAACGCCGCGACCGCCGACCGTCGTGACGCCTCCTTCCGGCGTCTCGAACATCACCGACGCGGTGGGCTCACTATCGCGCAACATCTCGCGGCGCAGACCACCGTCGCGCCATGAGAAGTAGAGCGGAACGCCGAAGGCCTCGGCGATCGCTCGGCAGTAGCCTGCGGTGATCGGCCAATCGAACGTCGGCGGCCCGCGACCGTCGACGTCGTGATGATGCAACTCGATCCGAGTGGGATCGCCGGAACGCACGACATCGATCGTCGTGGTGGGCGCGATGTTGTAGCGGGGTCGCAGGTTCCGTGGCGGCCCGATCACGCTCAAAAAAGCGTACACTTCGGCCCAAGTATAGGATTGGCTGAACCCGCCCGCACATCAACGAAAGATAAGCCACGCCCGCCGCAAACGGAAGCCGCTTCTCGAGCATACGCAATTCATCTGTTGCTTATGTGCCTTATCCGCAAATGTGCGTGTCGCGAGGTCGCATCGGCAGGTGCGGTACGAGTCGCGCAAGCAAGCCGCGAAGCCTTACATAAGCTAACAGTTTGCCGACACCTTTGCCCGCGACGGTCCCTAGGATTGCCGCGCCAGCAAGTGTGAGCCATCCGGAAATGTTCACCGGCGTGCTGAGGATGAGGTCAGTGGCGACTGCGATCAGTAACCCGATCGCGGCCTGAGGACATCCGCAAGCATGGAAGCTGTCGTTGATCGCCGGCTCGATGGCGCGGACCTCTTCCGGCAATGTAGTTCCGCCGAGCGAAATATGGCCGATGTGGGACGGCCGCAGGCCTGGGAGTCGCCCCAGAAGGTCCACATCTTTACGGGTTTTGATAAGGAAGACTCGTCTCTGAATAGCCAGAGGGTTAGATGTAAGTGACATGCTTCGAAGCCCTGAGTAGCAAAATCTGGAACGTGTTAAGTCGCATGCGGGCTACTGCTGCCTCGATTGTGGGAGGCGTCTCAGTTGCCGGGACTTCCATAAGGTTTTCCTGGTTTGAACCAGCGTTGAGGTGCCACCAGTGACCACAAACATGGTTCACCTCGTGGGCGATGACCCGGAGGTTGCACGTCAGCAGGCCTATCGGCCAACCGTTGCGCGGCCCCTGGTTTTGCACCCAGACCCAACCAGCTTCATATTGAGCATGACCGTACGCGCGCTCAAGGCTTCGGACGATGAACACTGTTACCGGCGCGCCATAGCCAACGATCCGCCGCCAACTTCCGTAGAAGCAGCAGCGGCTGGCCTTGGCCTCGAATTGCGAACCCAGTTCTCCGAAGTTCTTGACGAAGCCTTGGCCACCTGTGGCGGGGTCAAGCAACGCCTTTGTGCTCGGGGTCTTGTCGACGATGATCCAGTCATCAGTGACCTCCGCCTCACCTGCAAACCCGTTGGAGAATTGGAACGGTGCCGACGGCATGAGCCGGACATTGGCCTCATGCTTGAAGGCCGTTGCAGCTGCTTGTAGCATCATCCGTACATAGGCGAGATCGGCAATGGGTTCGCCTAGTTCATCGGACAGCACAACCGTGCAGACACGCAGACGCTTTTCCGGCCGCACGCCGAAAAGGCCTGCCAATGCGTCCGGCAATGATACGACTGTCCACACAATCGCCGTAGCCGTTCCCAGGATCACCTTTAGCGCATTGCCGAGTCCAGGGATTAGAAAGAATAGGTCTATGACGAAGGCTACGGCCGACAATACCCAGCCGAAGATGGACTCGAATAGACTGATCGCATTGGCGATCACGATGACGATAATATCCCACACAAGGCAAGCCGACGTGACAATCCACCCATAGCCGACGCAGACGATGTTCTCAATCCAAACCGTCGCGTGGCAGATCCAACTGATGATCTCGCAAGCCCAGCTGCAGGGCCACCAAGTGCAACACTCTTTGGACCAATTGGCGCACTCTGAGTGACCGTGGTCCGCGGTCTCAGTGCACCCCCATTCCTTCGCGTATTCCAGGCACTTGGGCATGAGGACTCCGACCGAATTCAAAGCTGCGCGAAGGATAATGAGCCGACGCGATAAAAATTTGCACGCTTGTTTGTGATCTTTTTGCAGTGACGCAATCATAACAACGCATGCCGAAAGGTGCAAGAGAGCCGAATTGACAGCCGCTTCTCGAGGGGCGTCGCAATAGGAATCGCCGGGTAGTCGCCGCTTCCAATTTCGAGCAGCTATACGCACGCGCGGCGCGGTCGGCATCGACGCTCGGACAATGCCATTTAGAAAATGTCCTTGCTGATCTGCGCCTTCGCCAGGTTCCCCGAGAGCATGTCCTCGAGCCGCACGTAGCGTCCACCGTATACGCGCAGCAATTGACGCAGTGGCGCCGCCAGGCGCGCACCGGGCGGCTTGCGCTCGTGACCGGGTCCCGCGGAGTTCGTGGAGATCGAACTCGAGCAGCCGTCCGTTCGTAATGAGAGCGATGCGAAGATCGAGATCGTCGTCGGCAAGGTCGTGCTACGATTGGAGCAGGACACCGCGTCGACGCGCATCGCCGAGATCATGACGGCGTTGGAGCGCGGCGCGTGATCATTCCGTCGCAAGGGTTGCGGATCGTGCTCGCCGTGCGTCCCGTCGATTTTCGTTGCGGGCATGACGCGCTGGCCGCTCTGGTGCAAAACAAGCTCGGACTCGATCCGCATTCCGGCCTCATCGTCGTGTTCCGCTCGAAGCGAAAGGATCGCTTGAAGATTTTGTTGTGGGACGGAACCGGACTCGTGCTGATCTACAAGCGTCTTGGCGATAACGGTTTTCTTGGCCGCAGGTCAGCGACGGCGTCCTGCAATTGAGCCGGGTGCAGTTCGAAGCTCTATTAGCGGGCATCCACTCCATCATTATGTCGGAATTGACGTGTCTTTGGAACTCTCGAGCGTTTGCATCGTCGATGGAGGTGGCAAGATCGTTTCGGAGGCGAAGGTCGAAAGCCATCCGGATGCGATCGTCGATTTCCTGCGTAAGCTCGGACATTCGATCGGGCGTATCGGGTTGGAGGGGCTGTGGTGCAAATTTGGCTTTGTCGCAATTTTTGATTATTGACGCGATGAGCGCTTGAGAACGACGCGGCTCACGCGGCAAGGGCGTAGAACTGCTGTGCTGGACGCAATTCACCTGTCGTTCGCAGCTGCCCCTTTCGGATCATGTGCATGAGCTCGATGCCGGAAAGCGTGGCAGCAGCCGATCGAAATGATTTGAAACCCAGCATCGGCCGCGTCACTCGCTTCACCGCTCGATGGTCCTGTTCGACGATATTATTGAGATATTTGATGCGGCGGATTTCGATGTTCGCCTCATGCTCCGCGTTGTAGCTTTCGATCGCCGCCGTGTTGGCGCCGCTCTTGTCGATCGTGATCTTCTCCGGCGCGCCATGCTGCCCGATCGCCTTGCGCAAAAAGCGCAGCGCGGCTTTGCGATCCCGCTTTGCGGTCAGCAGGAAATCTACCGTCGCCCCTGCCTTGTCGACCGCCCGATACAGATATTTCCAGCGGCCTTTGATCTTCACGTAGGTCTCATCGAGACGCCAGCTGGATCCGATCGCGTGCTTGCGAGCACGAAACTCTTTCTCTAGCAAAGGCGCATATTTGACGACCCAGCGGTTGAGCGTGGAATGGTCGACGTCGACGCCTCGCTCTTCCATCATTTCCTCGAGCTGACGATAGCTCATCGGATACGCCACATACCAGCGGACGCCCCACAGGATCACGGCGCGTTCAAAATGGCTGCCCTTGAAATCGATCATCGGACTACGCGTCTCGATGCGGCCGTGGTCGCCGTCGAGCGTCTCGTGGCGGCTGACCGTGGCGTCCGCGAATCCATTGGCTTTCTGCTCGGCGGCGAACAACTTCACGTCTTCGTGGAGCGTTCCCTGATTGCCTTTGAGCGCAATGATGTAATCGGCCTTCTTGTCCTTGATCTTCTTGGCGATGGCGCGCTGGCAGCCCATCGCGTCGATGGTGACGACGGCGCCTTCGATCGCCATCATATCCAAGAGCGCGGGAATGGCGACGATCTCGTTGGATTTTTCCGCGACGGCGACCTGCCCCAGGACCAGACGCTGCCTGGCTGCGAAAGCCGAGACCATATGGATCGGCTGCTTGGAGTTCTTCTTCGCCCCGGACCGGCGCGAGGTCTTGCCGTCGATAGCGATGACATCGGCGGGCGCCTTGGTCAGCGCGGCGGTCCAGGCGACAAAGCAGCGCTGGAACGCCTCGGCGTCGAGCGTGGCGAAGATGTCGCCGAGGTGGTCATGCGCCGGCGTGCCGTTGGCGAAAGGGCGGAAGCGACGCAAAAGGTCGAGCTTCTTCTCGCCGAAGCGCGCGATATCCGTGAAGGCCTCCGCCCCGGCCAGCACGGCGAGCAGGGACAAGAGCAAGATCTCGTCGAGCGGATACATCTCCTTGCCGGGCTGCCGTTCGTCCGGCATATCGTTGAAATATTGTAGGAACACTGTCGTCTCGGCCAAAGCCGCGCAATCCGCCCCGCTCTCGTCCATCGACCTGACCTCCTACCCGAATCAACAGGAAGTCGACTGATTCAGCACGAGAGCGATCTGTCACCTACTTCTTCACCCGATCGCCCTGAGGTGAAATCTCTCCGCTGTTGACAAGTCGATCCGTGAGATCGTAAAGCTTGTCCCACATTGAAGTGGCTCCGCATCAGATGCTTATATCATAATATAAATAGGATAGCACCGCTTGAGGTTGCCGACAATGAGTAATCGAGAAAACCACAAATCCGATACGACCCACCTTCCCACCATCCGAAGCGCTCGAGTGGCTGAGTTATCGCCAGGCGACAGCGATCTGCTGTTTAAGCTCTACGAGCAGACTTGCACGACATGGCGGATGCTGGTCGATGTCCGGTTCAAATTGCTCGCGCTGGTCCCGACGGCGTCCTTGCTGTCTCTGGCGACGGTCATCGGCAGTGGGGAACCGAGCAAATTCATTGCACCGCAAGTTCGCATCCTGTTTTCGGTCCTTGGGCTCATGGTGACCTTGGGACTGTTGATCTACGACCTACGAAATTCTGAACTGCACAACGACCTGATCATCCGGGGAAGAAAGATCGAAGACGAGTTAGGGGTGGACACCGGAGTCTTTCGCGGGCGGCTAGAACCACAAAAGTTCAGCCTCATCAGGCACAGCAGTGCAACTAATTTGATTTATGGGGCAGCCATCGTCGCTTGGCTCGCCGCAATCTGGATATCAGCGTAGCCGCTTTTCTGTCAATAAATAACAGACAACACCGCTTCAGCATGCGATCTTTGTAGGCTCTGTCGCGAATTTTCCTCGCGGGTCGGTTGAGGCATGATCGCTGTGGAGTGGGGCAGGCGGAACGGCGCGATGATCGACTTCAAGGGCAGCCATTTTGAACGCGACGTGAGCTTGGTGCAGGGATACCTGGTGATCCGGGATTTTAAGGAATGCTGGGGAAAACATGCTTCCGGTTTTGACGACGGGAGCGGACCATGCCTTTCAAGTTTCACGCGAAGGGCAGGCGCGACATTCCGCGTCCGCGTCATCGGGTCGCGAACTGGCGGGACCATGATGCGGCGCTGCGCAATCGCGGCAGCCTTACGATCTGGCTCACGCCCGAAGCAATCGTCGGTTGGAGGGCGCAGCTTCGCACGACGCGGGGGGGGGGGGCAGCGCCACTATTGGGATCTCGCCAATTGAAACCGCCCTCACTTTACGCGCCGTGTTTCGATTGGCGCTGCGTCAGAGTGAAGGCCAGATCGGCTCTATCATGAAAATGTTGGAGATCGACCTGCCGGTTCCAGATCATACGAAGCTGAGCCGTCGAGCATGTGGCCTGTCTGTTTGCCAGCCTGCGCGGATGGGAACCGGCGAGCTTCATCTGATCGTCGATAGCACCGGACTGAAATTGCGCGGCGCCGGCGAGTGGTTGTCTGAAAAACACAGAACCATAAAGCGCCGCGCCTGGCGCAAGTTGCATGTTGGCATTGACGCGGACACCGGCGAGATCGTCACCTTCGATCTCACGGACAAGGATGTCGACGGCGCGTCTCACGTCCCCGCGCTGTTGGACAAGTTGCCCCAGGCTGCGGCTTCGTTCATGGGCGATGGCGCCTATGAACGGGAAGCGACATTTGACGCCGTTCTCGATCGAAATCCGTTCGCTCGTTTCATCGTCCCACCCTGCAAGGGAGCCGTTCCCGGCCCCACGGCGACCATCGCGCCATCGCAGCGCGATTTGCATATTCATGCGATTGACGCACGCGGAAGGATAAATTGGCAAAAGACTTGGCTTTGTCGCAATTTTTGTTTATAGACGTGATGAGCGCGTACGAACGACGCGGGTCACGCGGCGATGGCGTAGAACTGCTGTGCTGGACGCAATTCGCTTGTCGTTTGCAGCTGCCCCTTTCGGATCATGTGCATGAGCTCGATGCCAGAAAGCGTCGCAGCAGCTGATCGAAATGATTTGAAACCCAACATCGGCCGCGTCACTCGCTTCGCCGCTCGATGGTCCTGTTCAACAATATTGTTGAGATATTGATGCGGCGGATTTCGATGTCCGCTTCATGCTCCGCATTGTAGCTTTCGATCGCTGCCGTGTTGGCGCCGCTCTTGTCGATCGTGATCTTCTCCGGCTCGCCATGCTGGCCGATCGCCTTTCGCAAAAAGCGCAACGCGGCTTTGCAGTCCCTCTTGGCCGTCAGCAGGAAATTCACCGTCGCGCCTGCATTGTCGACCGCCCGATACAGATATTTCCAGCAACCTTTGACTTTCACGTAGGTCTCATCGAGACGCCAGCTGGATCCGATCGAGCGCTTGCGAGCACGGAACTGCTTCTCCAGCAAAGGCGCATATTTGACGACCCAGCGGTTGAGCGTGGAATGGTCGACTTCGACGCCTCGCTCTTCCATCATTTCCTCAAGTTGACGATAGCTCATAGGATACGCCAAATACCAGGGGACGCCCCATAGGATCACGTCGCGTTCAAAATGGCTGCCCTTGAAATCAATCATCGCGCTATCCCGCCTGCTTAGCTGCCTGCGATCATAGCCCTACCGACCCGCGAGAAAAATTCGCGACAGAGCCCAAAATTTGCACCGCAACCCAATTTCGAACAGATTCCACGATGCCTCTATTGCTAAAACCGCGAAGGTCGCATAGCTTTCTAGCGATACTGATTTCCGCTTTTCAACATCGAGCAGGGCATCCCCTCTCGCCGTGACGAGGCTGTCGTGTCGGAAGACATTTTTTCATCGTTCGGCAAAGGGTTCGTCGCTTTCGCGCATACACGGGCGGCAGACCTCGTAGGCGACAGCTTCTCCGATAGCGGCAAGCTCATCGCATCGCTCGCCGACGGCAAGACCGGCAGCACAAAGACCGCATTTGATCAGGTCAAGGACGACGTCACGCAGCTCACTAATGCCGGCAAGGCGTTGAAGGGCGCGATCGACAAGGAAATCAACGACGGCAAGGCCGCCGTGCAGGAGATGGCGGCGGAGCTGGGCACGAGCCCATTCGGCGTGGGCGAGACAATGCGGGCGCTTACAGCGCTCGGCAAACTGCTCGTCGCCTATGACAACGCCATCGGCAAGATCGCCGAGAAAGTCTCCGAGAAGGCGAACGGGTCGATGACCGCGGCGCAGATCAAGGCCGACATCAACGGCATGAACGCGCCGATCAAGAAGCTGCTCAACAATGCAGGCGGCGCCGTCACCGCCAATTTTGACAAGCTCTGCAAGCTCGTGCTCAGCGTCGACAGCGCTTCCAACAAGTTGGGCGACAAGCTCGTCTGGAATTACGACGAAAAGCGGCTGCATGTCGATTTTGCGTCGGCCGGGTCCGGTTCGGTTCCGCCGCTGGGTTTTGACGGCGGCTCGCTCGTCGCCTTCTTCACTTACAAGAGCGACGTCAAGGCCGGCGTCGAACTCAAGACGAATCTCAAGGCCGGACTGAGGGGCGACAAGCTCCTCGAAAAGATCATGCCGGGCCGGCAGCCGACGGCCGATTCCGATCAGGTGGCCATCACGCTCGATACGCATGACGGACTGACCTTCGGCTCGGGCAAGGACAAGCGGATCACGCTGCCGGTCCGCTTCTCCTATCCCGGAGTCGAACTGCGCGAATTCGGGATCGAGCAGCCCGCGCAAGACAATGAGAAGAACAAGAACCGCGTGAACGTAACCGTCACCGTCGCGGGAAAGCTGGGCGATGCTTTCGCCGTGGTGGTCGAGGGCGGCGGCGTTTCGATCCGCTGGGTCGACGGCGGCGATCCCGAGGTCAAGCCGAAGATTCCTTCAGGCGCGGGCATGCGTCTCAAGACGTCCGTCGTCACCGGCGGCGGCTATCTGCGCTATGACGAGGTCAAGAGCGAATATGGCGGCGTCTTCCAGCTCGAATTCGTCAAGATCGGCGTGACCGCCATCGGCCTGCTGGGGACCGAGCCCTTCAATCTGGTCATCGTCATCGGCGTGCATTTCTCGCCGAAGATCGAACTGGGCTTCGGCTTTACGCTTTCCGGGCTCGGCGGCATTCTCGCGATCGAACGGGCGCTCGACAGCGACGCCCTGCGCGACGGCCTGAAGGACGGCGTCGTCGGGCAGCTTCTCTTCCCCGCCGATCCGGTTGCGGCGGCGCCGCAGATCCTGAACCAGCTCGGCAGGATTTTTCCGCCGCGCGCGGACGGCTTCGTCGTCGGGCCGATCGCCGAGCTGGGTTGGGGTTCGCAGGCGGGTTTCGTCAAGGCGCGGCTCGGGATCGTGCTGTCCTTGCCGGACCCCAAGATCGTACTGCTCGGCGCGGTCGAGATCGGCGTACCTTCCGCCGACGTCGAGGAAAATCTGCGCATCGTCGATCTGCGTGCGGAGCTGGTGGGCGAGATCACGTCCGACTATTTCTTTCTCAAGGTCTCGCTTGCGAAATCGAAGCTCTTCAAGATCGAGATCACGGGCGATCTCGCGCTCTTCATCCAGTGGGCGGGGGAAGGCGCCTTCGTCCTTTCGGTGGGCGGCTTCTTCCCCGGCTACGAGGCGCCGAAGCAGATCGGAGATATGCAGCCGGTCGGCATGAAATTCACGCCGTCCGTCGACTGGCTGTCGCTCTCGGCGACCGCCTATGTCGCCATCACCTCCAATACGGTGCAGTTCGGCGGACGCGTGGAGCTCATCGCAAAGTTCTCTCCCGCCAAGGCGGAGGCTTGGTTGCAGCTCGACGCGCTCTTCAAATGGGCGCCGTATTTCTATTTCGTGATTCGCATCGATGCGGGAATCAAGGTCTCTGCCTTCGGCGAAACGCTGGCGGGCGTAACCTTCAGGGGCGAGCTCTCCGGCGATCAGCCCTTCCGGCTGGAGGGACACGCCGATGTCGAAATCCTGTGGTGGGACGTGCCCGTCGACGTCGGCCCCATCGAATGGGGGAACAAGACTCCGGCTCCCGCGCCGGAAATCGATCCCATACCGGTCGCTGCGGCGGCCCTGCGCGCCGAGGCGGCCTGGAGTCCGCGATTGCCGCCCGACGCGCAGTCGATCGCACGGCTGGCGCCGGCCGACGACGCGAAGCTTTATCATCCCCTCGGTCAGATCGAGCTCCGCCAGATCAGCGTGCCGCTCGAGACCGACATCGACCGCATCGGTTCGAGCAAGGTCAAACGCAAGCGCATCAATCTGCGCGCCCCCAGGCTCAACGGCGCGAACGCCGGCGCGGTGTGGCCGCTCGTCGACCATTTTCCGCCCGGCCATTTCCTGGAGCTTTCCGATCAGGAAGTGCTGGCGCGGCCGGAATATGAAGACCACGACTCCGGCTGCGGCATGGGCGCGGCGCGGGGCGCGGCCTTCTCGGATGCGACGCACGCCGGCTATGCCTGGAACACCGTCTGCCCGAACGAGAATTTCGACGGCCTGACGGTCAAATGGCTGATCGACCCCAAAGCCGGCGCCGGCAAGCTGCTCGCGGCGGCGGGCAAGTCGCGCCAGTTCAAGGGCAATCCCTACATCCCCGTCGGCCCGCGCCCCTCGGAGGAGATCGTCACGCCGCGCGGCGATGTGCGGGTCGTGTCGGCGGAGACGCTCGCGCTGTCGCATCCCGACGGGGCGCTGCCAGCGAGCGTCGCCGCCCAGTTGGTCAGGCTCGGCGCGCATGCCGGGGTGGAACTCACCACATTGTCCGCGGGGTTGGCGTGATGGCCGACAGTCTCAAACTGCGCGCCGGCGCGGCCTTTTTCGTCTCGCCCCAGGCGCTTGCTGCGATCGCCTACACGCCGGAGAACATCCATCTCGGCGACTACGTGTTCCTGCCCTTTGTGAGGAACGGGCTCGCGGCGGCGATCGCCAAGTCGCCCCCCGGCAATCGCGCGACCATCACCATTGACGTCGAGGTCGCGGACTCGAATGACGGCTCCGCGAGCGAGAAGGTCGGCCACGAACTCACTCTGATCGGCCCAGGTGATCTGACGGGCGTAGACGTCGATCAGATTATCCGACGCGAGCCAGCCCCCAACACCTTCGAGGCGGAGGAGGGCTATCTGGCGCATATCGAATTCGCCCGGCCCGACTACCCTTGGCTTTTCTCGCCGACACCGGCGCAGGGCGACGTGTGCCAGCCCTGGCTGGCGTTGATCGTCTGCGAAGCGGCCGTCTCGCGCATCGAGCCGTCGGCGGACGAACGCCCCGACCAGATCTGGACGAAGAAGGGCCAGTTGCAGCCACTGACCGACCACACCCGTTTCTGCCATGCGCAGCTCGTGGGCGTCGCGCTGGACGGCGAGCATCCGCGAATGCGGGGCTCGGGAGCGGATACGGTCGAAACCCGCCTCTCGGACGAGCACGCTCCGGCCAATCTTTCGCGCATCCTCTGCCCACGCCGGCTGGCTCAGGGCGTGGATTACATCGCCGCCCTGGTTCCGGCCTTCGATTGCGGCGTAAAGGCGGGGCTCGGCCAGAGCGGGGGAACGTTGGCGCCGGCATGGACGCGTTCGCCCGGCGACGAGGCCGCCGACATCGTGCTGCCGGTCTATGACTCCTGGGCCTTCCGCACCAAGCCTGGCGGCGATTTCCGGGCGCTCGCCGAGCGCATCAAGGGGATTGCGGCGCCTTGGGCGATCGGGCGGCGCTTCATCGATCTCTCGGGGTCGATCGGCGATCTTCCGGCCATGGTTGGGGGCGAGGCCGGCGGCGTCCAGGTGCTGGAATGCGCGCTCTACTCGCCCGCGGCCAACGGCCCGGCGGCGCCCGCGCCTTGGCCGGTCGAACGCCGGGACGCGTTGCGAAAGCGCCTCGACGAGGCCAATGCCGACGACCCCGATCTGCCGCGCGTCGGCGCGCGGCTCTATGCGCGTTATCAACGGGCGGCCAACCGGCTTGGGGCGGCCTTCGGTTCGCCGCCCTTCGGCCCTTTCGCCGCCGCCACGGCGGACGCAGACTGGTTCACACAGATCAACACCAATCCCCTGCATCGCATCGTCGCCGGCCTCGGCGCGCGTGTCGTGCAGAAGGACCAGGAGCAGTTGATGCAGGCCGCCTGGGCGCAGGTCGATGGCATCCGCCGCGCCAATCAGGTCGTCATCTGGGCGAAGTTCGCCGAGGTGCTGAACCTCTCGATCATGAAGCGCCATCTCCAGCCGCTCGATCCCGGCCGGCTGATGCAGGTGACGCGAAATGTCCACGCGCGCATCCGGGACGCCGGCGCGCCGCGCACGGTCGCCGCGGCGGTCATCGACAGCCGGACGGCCCAATCGACGCTCGACGCCGGCTTTCGCCGTGCGACGCGCCCGAGCGGGCCGCTTGCCCGGCGCCAGGATCTGGGCACAAGTCCCAGCCGCATGGTGGCGACCGAAGGCGGCTTCCGAGACCATCGCCGCCTCTACGGCAATCCAGACGGAATCTCCGGCCTCTCCGAAGCCGGACGGAAATTCTTCAGTCCGGAGGTCATCGCCAAGGTCAGCGGCGCGCCTCTCGACCGGGCCCAAGCTGTTCTGGCTGAAAAGGCGCAAAAGCTGGCCCAGGCCGGCGCCGCCGTGACCGTGCTTGGCCGCTCGCCCTGGGTCGGCCCAGTCGAGCCGCCCGGCGACATCTTTGGCCGACAGGCGCTGGAAGAGATCGAAGCCCGCATCCCGCAGAGCGCCGCGGGGGGATTCGCCGAGGCCGGGGCGGCCGCGGAGGTGATGGTGGGCATTGCCAATGCGGAGAGCGGCGTTTCCGACGCAGCGAAGGTCGGCCTGGCGAAGGTCGAGCGCGTCGCTCCCCAGCAGGATTGGCTGCGCGCGGTCCGCCCGACGACGCCCGTCCGGAGGTTCGGCGGAATCGAGCTGACCAGTCCCGGTCTGAGCCCGTCGGTCACGGCGCCGACGCCGCGGCCGACGATTCGCGTCGTCCCGCAGCTTGCGGAGCCGTCCGTCGCCATCGGCCGGCGCGCCAGCCCGATCATCGTTGATCGCCCTCAGGCGCCTCCGGCGGGAGCGCCGCCGCGCGAGGCGCCGCTGGTGCGGTTCGAAACCGACGTTTCCCGCCGCGTCACCGACGTGATCAAGGAATTGAACGCCCAGGGCATGGACAAGGTGCGCGCCGACATGGCCGGCATCGTCGCCGGCGTCGCCCTGCCGCCCCCGGCGAGAACCGATCTCGGCCCGCTCGCGGTCACGAAGCCTTCGCTGCTCAAGCAGATCGACCCCTTGCAAACCGCCAGGGCGGCCTTTAAGGGCCGCCTCGTCCGTCTGCCCGACTGCGTCGCGCCCGACTGGTTCGATCGCGTCGGGCTTGCCCCGATCATGGCCGCGCCCGTTTTCAACCGTCCCATGTACGCCGCGCTCGAAGACTATGATCGCGAATGGATCGCGCCGGGCCTCGGCCTCATTCCCGAACGCGATTTCATCACGCTGCTATCGATCAATCCGGCTTTCGCCGAGGCGTTCCTGATCGGCGCCTCGGACGAGATGGGACGCGAGCTGTTGTGGCGCGATTATCCGACCGACCAGCGCGGCACCTATTTCAAGCGCTTCTGGGACCCGGACGAAGACGAGTTGACGAATCCGATCCATCGGTTCGACAAGAAGCCGCTCGGCAGCCATTTCTCCATCGGCGGCGACAAGGCGGCGGGCGCGGGGGCGCTGGCGCTGGTGGCGCGGGCCGAGCTCTTCCGGCGCTTTCCCGACACGGTCGTCACAGCGATGCGCGCGTCGAATGCAAGCGGGCCGCCCCAGTTCATCGCCGGCTCGGAAGCGGCGATTCTTTTCCACATCCATCTCGATCCTGACTACCGGCTCGTCGGCTTCGACCTGACGGCGGAACAGGTGACCGGCGGCGGCAATTGGTGGATCGTGATAGCGCAAAACCCGGCCGCGCCGCGCTTCGGCCTCGCAACCAATCCTAGCCCCTCCACCGACCACGACAATCTCGACTGGGCGGACTTCGGCGCCATACCGCCCGGCCGCTTCCTCAGCACGAGCCGCAGCTTTCCTGTCCGCGATCCCAACAGCCATCCGCAGACCGTTCAATGGCCCGGCCATGCGGGCGTGGTCGCGCGGGTGCTTTTGACCAATCCGGTGCGCGCCGCATTCCGCGCCGACAGACTGATCAGCTCGATCAGAACTCAACGCTGACGCCAAAAGGGGGGCCGCCATGCCGCCGATCGACCTCGCCGCCCTGAACGCCGCCCAGTCCAAAACCGTCGACGCCCGGCTGGCGCTGAGCCGCGTCGAACAGGCGCTCAACGCGGCGCGCGGTCAAAAGCGGGTCGGCGAGGCCGCGCTCGCCGCCGCGCGGGCATCCGGCGACCAACCGGCCGCGGACAGGGCGCGCCGCGCCATACAGAGCGCCGACGGCGCGATCGAAGCCGCGACGCGCGGGAAGATCGACCTGTCGGATCAGTTGCGGCAGCGGCTCGACGAAATCGTGAAGATTCCTTTCGACGCGCCCGCCGATGTCCCGCTCCTGCTGACGCCGCTCCGCCTCGAAACGCGCTTCGGCATATCGGCCGCGGGAACGCCCATCCTCAAGATTCGCATCTATCCGGACGACATCCTTGTCGACCGGACCGATCCCGGCCTGACCGAGACGGAGGAGGAGGCCGCCCGCGCCTATTGGTCGACTCTCTTCGCCGCGCCGGACGACAATGGCGTCGACGCGCCATGGGCCGCACTGAAGAAGGCCGTGGGACGCAATCGCGCGCGCTGGGCCGCCATGGCGACGCGTCCGACCAACCCGCAAGCGCGCGGAACCGGCGCCCAGCCCATCTTTCCCGAGACGAAGCCCGCCGCCCGCGCGGCGTCGCGCCCGCGCTTGTTGCCCGACCGGTTTCTCGTCACCGCTTGGCAGGCCGGCAAGCAACTGCGCGCGCAAGGCCTCGCTGTGGCCGTCGATCTCAAGATCGGGTTATTGGCGGACGACGGATCGGCGCTCGTCGATCAGAACGGACTCAAAGTGCTAGAAGGGACCGAATGGCTCGTCGATTACGACCGCGCCCTCGCCACCGGCATGGCGATCGAGCTGCCGCTCGATTCCGATGCGCCGATTGAGCGGCTTTTCGTCTATGGCGTCAGCCTGAGCCGCAATGGGGCTGACGCCGCGGCGGAGTTGGAAGCGCTTCTCGCCGCGCATGACGGCGAGGGGCGGCTGGATTTCATCCCGCAGGGCGCGCCGACCAACAACACCGAGGCCGGCGCCGCCGGCTGGCGGCGCTGGTCCGATCCGGCGCCCGTGCTCCTGACGCCGCCCGCGCCGGCGACTGACGCGAACGCCGCCGTGACGGCGTCGGCGTTGGGCGTGAGCGCGGGCGTGCTGGCCGGCGTCGAACATGCGGGGCTGCGCGAGCAGGGCGCCGCGGCGGCGATGAATGCGGCGCTCTGGCCCGCCACCTGGGGTTATTTTCTCGAGACGCTGGACCAGCACGAAAAGGGGCTGTCGCCCTTCGTAATCGAGGACGCGCGCGCCTTCCATCAGACCTATGTGCGCGGCCGCGGCGCTCTCCCGGCGATCCGGGTCGGCGACCAGCCCTACGGCCTGTTGCCCTTCGCGGGTTTCGCCCGCCGCTTCAAGCCGCTCGGCGCCGGCGGGACGGAGGCGGGACTGGAGATGCTGCTGCGCCGCGCTTGGCCCAACTGGCTCAACGGCGCAGGCGGCCTGCCGCGAATTCAAAGCGGCGGCGGCGCGGCCAAGGTGCTTGAGATCTATGGCCACGCGCCGCTGTCCTGGGGCGTGCGCGCCCGCAAATGCCTGTCGAAGGAGTTCATCGACAAGATCGAGGCGACGACATCGGTCGGAAAGGAGTCATCCGACATCGAAGACCTTCTCACGCGGCTTCTCGCCGAGACGCTCGGCGGATTTTCTTTCATTTACGGCGTCGGATCGCTCGCGGCCGAATCGCGCCCCGTAATGCTGCCTTACGCCGACCCCGCCCGGGACGCCGATTACGCCGAGGCGCTGATCGGCGGCGGCAATCCCGGCGCGATCTCCAGCGTGTTCCAGGCGTTGATCACGCTGGGCTGGAACCGCGTCAAGAGCGCCGCGACGCCGAGCCGGCTGTTCCCGGACGCTGTGCGCGCGACCGCAACTCTCCAGCCCGCGCTCGCGGAGCGCGTCATCGGCGCCGTGATGCAGGACGGCCCCGGCCGCGTCGGCGAATTTGACGTGCTGATCGGCGACGTCACGGAGGTCGTCGGCGAAGAGAGGGCGACGCCGCCGCCCATCTTCCGTCCGATTACGCTCGGAGCGCGCGATTTCGCCGCGATGACCGTGGAGGCAACCTCGACGGTCGAGCGCGACCGCTTCGGCGCGGCGACCGTCGCTGCGGCGCTGCGAGACAAACGCCGACTCGCTGACCTGGCCGCAGGCTTGAAGACGCTGATCGACCTGTCGCGCGCGCCGGGCGGGGCGGATCTCACCGCGCTCGTGGCGGAGACGCTCGACACGGCGAGCCATCGGCTCGACGCCTGGATCTGCGGCCTCTCCACCGCGCGACTAGCACGCTTGCGTCAGGCGCAGCCAAAAGGGCTGACTGTCGGCGCCTTCGGCTGGCTCTTCGATCTCGCCCCGCAAAATCGCAAACTGCCCGAGGGCGGCTTCGTCGCGGCGCCCGCGCTGGAGCTCGCCACGACGGCGGGCCTGTTGCGCAGCGCCTATATCGCCCACAACCCCGCCGACGGCACGGGCGGCGCCTTCGCCATCGACCTCTCCAGCGCCCGCGTCCGGCGCGCCCTGTGGCTCCTCGAAGGCGTGTCGAACGGTCAGCCGCTCGCCGCGCTCTTCGGCTATGAGTTCGAACGGCGGCTGCACGAAGCGGATTGCGACCGCTTCATCCTCACCTTCCGCGGCCTGGCGCCGCTCGTGGCCGGCAAGCTCAACATCACCGACGCGCCGACATCCGATCCGGAGAGCGCCCAGGTCGTGGCCGCGGCGAATGTGACGGACATGCTGCGGCTGCTCGACATCTGGAACGATCCCGCGCGCGGGCCGAAGAGGGTTTTCGACGCGCTGGCGGCGCGGCCGACAGGGAACGAATATCTTGATCCCAACGTGCATTGGGACCCGCCGACGAAAGAGCAGATGGAGGCCGTCACGGCCGCCGTCGCGAACGCCGCGGAAGACGCCGACGCGCTGGCCGATCTGCTGCTCGCCGAATCGGTCCATCAGCTCGCGCAGGGCAACATGGCGCGCGCCTCCGCCGTGCTTGACGCGAGCGGAAGGGGCGAAGCGCCGCCGCCGGCCGACCCCGCCGTGATCCAGAGCCATGGACCAGGCACGGTCGTCACGCATCGCGTGATCGTCGCGACAACGGAGACGGAGAAAGGCGGCTGGAGCGCCGCGACGCCGCGCGCCCTTTCCAATCCGGCGCTGGAGGCTTGGGCAGGCAGGCGCCTCGGTGACCCCAAACGCGTGATCCTGGGCAAGAGCGGCGAGAAGCAGGCGAAGCTGGCCGACGCCGGGCTCGGAGCGCTGGATTTCGTCGCCCTCTGCCGCCACCCGAATATGCTCGACCGGACGATCCGCGCCCGCGCGCCGCTCGCCGATTCCTCGACCGCGTTCCAGGACGCAAAAGCATTCGAGGAACTCGTTCTGACTGGGGCTGCGCTGCAGCAGGTTCTGGACGGGGCGCGCAGCTTGGGGTCGTTCAATATCGGCATTCCCGGAACCGACGGCTGGGGGCCCGCCCCGGGCGCTGTGGCGGCCGCGAAGCAGCGTCTCTCGACGGCCAGCGGCATGCTGCAGGCCCGGCTGACGCGCCTGCAATCGCTCATGTCGGGCGCGAATGTGGCGCGCGCCGATCTGATGGCCGCGCTGCTCGATCTCGGCGATTTCGGCGTCGTCCTGCCCGACCTCGCGGACAAGCAGGCCGCCGACCTGGCGCATCTCGCGGTCGCCGAAGCCGTGGGCCGACTGACTCGGGCGCAGGAGGCGCTCGCCGCGCCGGCGACGCCCGCAACGCTCGACAAAGCGGCGGAGGCGCTGTTCGGCTCGGGGTTCCCCTTGCCGCTGCCTTACGTCTTCACGCCGCCAAACCCCGGCGACGCCATCGGCGAGCGCGCCGTTTCGGAGGTTGCGCCGGGAGCGGCCGAACGCTATCTCGCCGATGTCGGCTGCGTGCGCGCCCCGATCGGCGTCTTCCAGCGGCTCAATCTCCTTTCCGGCGTCGCCGGCGCCGGGCCCTCTCTGACAATACGCCAGCTTTGCGCTCCCGGCGACGATCCGCCCGACCACTGGATCGGCGACGGTCTGCCGCCCGACCGACCCTCGCCCATGGGCGCCGTCGTGTCCATTCTCGCCGACGCGCCTGCGGGGCTCGATTTCGCCAAGGGCGTCGCCGGGCTCCTGATCGACGACTGGACGGAGATCATGCCGCGCCGCATAGCAGTCGGGGCCAACGGTCCGGCGGCGAGCCGCACGACTGCCGGCGTCGCGATTCACGCCGATGCGCCGCGCGCCGAGCCGCCGCAGACTCTCGTGCTGGCGATTTCGCCCGACGGCGAACGCTGGACCGAGGATTCGCTGTGCGATTTCCTGTCGGACCTCCTCGACATGGCGCGTATCCGGCTGGTGACGCTGGAGACGCTGCCGGCGGCGCCCCGCATTCTGCCGGCGATCTATACGCAGAGCTGGTCCTTGCAGGGCGAGACGGTGATCGACTGGTCAAAGATTATTCTCGACGCGCGCCTCGCCGCGCGCGTCGAAGGACTGAAGAATTTCACACTGACGAAGGAGGCGTGAATGGCTCTGAAGCTCACGCTCCATGACGCGCTCTTGCAGAAGTCGATCTCGTCCAAGGCGCTCGTAGATATTTTCCTGAAGCCGCCCGCCTGGACGCGGCTCGAACCGCAATCGCTATCGGGGAATCCGGGGCCGGGAATCGCTGCGTGCATTTCCGATCCGCTCTGGCTGATCGGCCGGCAATGGCAGATGGGCGAGTTTCATGGCGAGGATTGCGGAACGCCGGTTTCGGTTCGCCTCTCGGCCGAGACGCAGCGGCTCAGCGCCCTGCGCCAGGGCGACGCGGCTCGGGGCAATGCGCCCGCCGCGCTGGCCGAGGGCGCGACGTTCGAGCCCGAAATCGAAGCCGAGCCCTGGGCGCCTCCCAGTCTGCGCGACAGCGCGGAGGCCGCCGCGGCGCTGATCGCGTCGCTCGAGCCTCTCGGCTGGAGCGACAAGGCGACGCTTCTCGCCGCTTGCGCCTTCGATGTGAATGCGGCGGATATCGCCGCGCAGCGGCCCGACGCGACCTGGTTGATGATCGCCCGGCATCTGCCGGACGCCGAAGCGGCGGCGCTGGGGCTTGAGGCCGGGACGCCTGCCTGGATGGCAGGCGCCTCCGCCGAGGTCCAGGAAGCCGCCAAGGGCT
Source organism: Methylosinus sp. PW1 (assembly GCF_000745215.1). NCBI lineage: Bacteria > Pseudomonadati > Pseudomonadota > Alphaproteobacteria > Hyphomicrobiales > Methylocystaceae > Methylosinus > Methylosinus sp. PW1. Next base: position 3,436 of record NZ_JQNK01000006.1, on the reverse strand, counting down.
GGCTTGGATGGTATCGCCGCAATGTCTCGCGCCGGTCCCGCGCCGCGGATAGCTGGCACGCCGAACGGCTGGAATATCGCTTCGCCTTGCAGGCGGGCGAGGGCGGCAACGCGCGACGGCTCGAAGCGCCTCGCCATTCCGGCGGCCCCTTCGACTGGCACAGTCTCGATCTGGCATCGGGCGCCGGACTTGGCGTCGCCGCTGCCGATGCGAAGGTCGAAACCCACGAAGTGCATGTCCACGCGACGCGGTTGCGCTACGCCGGCATGCCCGCCGACCGCATGTGGCAGTTCGAGGACGGCCTCGTGAATTTCGGCGTGACCGAGGTGCAGCCGAACGATCTGGCGCGCCTCGCTTTTCTCGAATTCGCGACGATCTACGGCAATGACTGGCTGATCGCGCCGATCGACCTGCCGCGCGGCGTCCTGGCGCGCGTGACGGGCGTCAGCTACCTCACCACTTTCGGCGAAACGATTGACGTCGCGCCGGCGTCCAATCAGGGACGGCGAGGAAGCTTCGCGCTCTTCAGCACGACCGGGCCGAACGGGATTGAGGCCTGCTTCGTCATTCCGCCGAATGGGCGCGCGGCGTTGGAGGGGCCGGCCCGCGAGGAGGTCGTCTTCGCGCGCGACGAGACGGCCAATGTTGTCTGGGCGGTGGAGCGCAGCGTCGAGGGCGCCGACGGCCTCGCGCGCGACCGCAGCCTCGAGGAGCCGGCGCTCCCGCTCCCCGCAAAACCCCAAGCCGGCGCGGATTACGCCTGGACGCTCGAAACCCTGCCGCCCGATTACTGGATTCCGATGGTTCCGGTTCCCAAAGGCGGCGCCGGGGGGTTCTTCCTGCGCAAGGGAACCTTCGAGAAGGAAGATCAGGCGAGGGGACGCATGCTCGCGCCGAAGCCTTTCGACCTTTTCGACGAGGAGGTTCCGCGCGAAGGCGTGCGCCTGCGCCGGACGCCTTCGCTTCTGCGCGACGAGCATGGCCGGCTGACGCGCTGGATCGCGCGGCGCGTCACGACCGCTTGGGGCGAGGCCCGCTCGCGTCTCGCCTATGACGCGACGCGCCGGGAGTGACCGGCGCTTCATCGCGCGAGCTTGGTGCAGGGATACCCCGTGATCCGGGATTTTAAGGAATGCTGGGGCAAACATGCTTCCGGTTTTTACGACGGGAGCGGACCATGCCTTTCAAGTTTCACGCGAAGGGCAGGCGCCTTGTCGATTTCCGTCGAGATTTGACCCAGGATTTCCATTGAGAACTGACCCGGGTTGAAGATGGCTTGCGGGTCAGTCGGTCGTCAAGTTTCGATCTACTCCTTTGATGGTTTGTCCGCCTTCGCCGAGCTGTCCTTGAACCGGAAGCTGTCGTTTCCGGTTTCGAGGATATGGCTGTCAATCGGCATCGAAAATTGACCCCCGATCGGCGTTCAAAATTGACCCCCTTTTGGCGTAGGGCGGAACGCGAGCGCTCGCCCCGGCGGAGCTGGCGGGGTTGCGCAGCCGGGGCGAGTGCGTTTCGGTTCGCGATGTGATCGGGAAGCGTCAGGCGCGGTTCTTGAAGCGCCAGCTTTCGTTGCCGGTCTCGACGATGTCGCAATGGTGGGTGAGGCGATCGAGCAGCGCGCTGGTCATTTTCGCGTCGCCGAACACGCTCGGCCATTCGCCGAATGCGAGATTGGTAGTGATGATGATAGAGGTGCGTTCGTAGAGCCGGCTGATCAGATGGAAGAGCAATTGTCCGCCAGATTGCGCGAAGGGCAAGTAGCCGAGCTCGTCGAGTATGATGAAGTCCATTCTCGTGAGATATTCCGCGAAGCGTCCCTGACGACCTCCTCGCGCTTCGGTCTCGAGCCTGGTGACGAGTTCGACGGTGTTGAAGAAGCGGCCGCGTTTTCCAGCGCGAATGCAATTTCTTGCAATCGCTATCGAAAGATGGCTCTTCCCCGTACCGGTTCCACCGACGAAAACACAATTACGTTGTTGGTCGAGGAAGCCGCCGTTCGAGAGATCGCGCACCAACCCTTCATTGATCGGCGTACCGTTGAACTGGAAGCCGTCGAAGTCCTTCGCCAGCGGCAATTTGGCGATCGTCATCTGATATTTGATGGAGCGCGCGTGCTTTTCGGCGATTTCCGCCTCGAGAAGATCGCCGACGATGCGTGGCGGCTCATGCTGCCTCTTTATGCCACTCGACATCACCTCGTCATAGGCGTTCCTCATGCCGAAGAGCTTGAGCTCTCCCATGAGATCGAAGAGCTTGGTGCGTTCCATCAGCCTGTTCTCCTCAATTGATCATAGCGGGCGCAGTCGGCGAGCGGCATGTGCAGCAGCATCAACGACTCGGGCGTCGGGATCGTCGGCGGGGGCGGCGGCTCGCGCCGGCGGGCGAGAATGTTGAGAATGACGTCGGCGGAATGGACGCCTTGGCCGAGCGCCTCCGCGCAGGCGGCTTCCACCGCGGTCAATCCGTCCTCGACGACGGCGGCCAGAACCTTGACCATCTGTCGATCGCCATCATTGCTGCCGGCGAGCTTGCGCCGCACGCGCTCGATCGCTCCCGGCAACACCCAGTCCTTGAACGGCGCGCCGTTCCGTAGCGCGCCGGGCTTGCGCGCGAGAACTGGCACATAATGCCAGGGATCGAAGATCGTCGCGCCGCGCCCGAAGGCCCGAGCATGTTCGGCGACCACCCGCCCTTTTTGGCGGAAGACGATGCGGTCGGCGTAGGCGTGGATCTCGACCGGGGCGCCGACGGCGCTCGCATTGACCGAGTATTTATTGTTGTCGAAGCGCACGAGGCAAGTCTTCGACACCGACGCGGTCAGCTCGTGGAATCCGTCGAACCGCCCGCGCAGCGGAACGAGCTTCGGGCGCTCTTCTTCGAATGCCTCCCAGACCGTCTTGTCCGCGATTTCCGGATGCGGATGAGCCTTGGCGTAGGTGACGCATTTATCGAGAAGCCAGGCGTTCATATCGTCGTAGGTCTTGAACCGCAGGCGCGGCGTGAAGAACCGCTCCCGCGCCAGGCCGACTTGATTTTCGACCTGGCCTTTCTCCCAGCCGGACGCTGGCGTGCAGGCGACCGGCTCGACGAGATGATGGCTGCACATTTGCGCGAAGCGACGATTGAACTTGCGCTCCTTGCCGACGAAGATCGTCTCCACCGCCGTCTTCATATTGTCGTAGATGCCGCGCGTGCAGGCGCCCCTGAAGAAGGTAAAGGCGCGATCATGCGCGTCGAAAACCATCTCCTGCGTCTCACGCGGATAGGCGCGAACGAAAGGCATGCGGCTGTGGCACAGACGCATGTGCGCCACCTTCCACGGTCGTCGTCACGCCGTCGAGCACAACGATCTCGTGGCTCCAGTCGAACTGGTAGGCTTCGCCGGCTCGAAGCTCAACGGCACATAGGCGGCCGCCGTCGCCGCGCCTTGCTCGCT
>NZ_JQNK01000005.1 GCF_000745215.1 Methylosinus sp. PW1 | reverse complement strand
TTCTATGGCGCTACCCTCAATTATTTGAGCGCACATAATAAGCGCTCCCTCACGCGTCGCCATGCGCCGAGAACGTTTTATTTCATCGCTTACAATATCGTATTTTCGAACATTATATACCGTCACTTTTTTCATGATGCTCTCCTGTTATTTTATTCATAATCTGCCATGTGACGCGAGCTATTCTCGCGCAAGCCGTCGGAATGGCGGGCTTGGAGACTTCATATTCGGCGGTTACATCAATCAAGATCGTCGATGGAAGCTATTGATTCCCGTATGATCCGCCTGCAAGTTCATTTGCTGCCTGATCTCTTAATAGTTGAGCTGGAATCCATGTCTTAGACAACGGCTCCCTAAACCACAGGTCACGCCACGCGTTCCGGGAGGTTCCTCCTGCTACATGTGCTGCCCATTCTGACGGCGAATATTGCTTTCCATTGCTATCTACGATAAATCCGCCCAGAATTTTTGCATAATGATGAGTGCCGCCATAAGCCATACGAACATCTGAGCCTGATAAAATAGAAACATTCTTCCAAACTAGTGGCTTTCTGTCTTCATGAGCTTTTTTTTCGATTTTATCATCATTATGAATTATCTTATTCCGTAGGTGTGGCGCATATTCATTAATAACGTCTTCGATATGGCTACAAAAATATTTTGCTCCGTCGCCAAATTCTAGTTCGCTTCCGATCCAGTTGATGAGTAGATCTTCTGCAATTGCCGCAGGATCGAGCTTTCCATCCGAGAAGCGGATGACGTTGTCGTACAGCTTGCGCGACATGGGGATATAAATATTCATATCAGGCATTGTTAGCTCCGATGGATATATTTTAGGCGCGTTTGGTCTAACTAAACGATCGGAGTCTTGCTGTCAATCAAAAAGACAAAAATAGCAGGCTGACCCGCATTTTTAGCACAAACCAGACAGCGTCCGCACGGGCTACGGCTCCGCTTGTGATGCGAAAATCAAGACTTTTGTATAAGGTCGCCACCCCTTGAAAATCAGGCGCTTGCGGTATGCAAAAGTTACTTGCAAAAGAAGGCCGCTTCGCTACGCTTCCGGCATGACGATTTTCGGCTATGCACGAGTTTCAACGGACGGCCAGAGCGTTGACGCGCAAGTGAAGGCGTTGCGCGTCGCCGGCGCTGAAACGGTTTTCCGCGAGACGGCCAGCGGCGCAAAGACCGACCGGCGCGAATTGGCGCGCGCGATTAAATCCCTCGGCGCAGGCGACACTCTGATTGTGACGCGCCTTGATCGGCTGGCGCGCTCGACGCGCGATCTTCTCAACACGCTCGACGCCGTTGCGAAGGCCGGAGCGGGCTTTCGATCCTTGGCCGATGCATGGGCGGACACGACGACGGCGCACGGGCGGCTTATGCTCACCGTCCTTGGCGGGCTTGCCGAGTTCGAGCGCGACCTCATCCGCGCCCGCACGAGCGAAGGCCGTGAGCGTGCCAAGGCGCGGGGCGTTCACATGGGGCGTCCCCCTGCCCTCACGCGCCATCAGCGTGAAGAAGCCCGCGAGGCGTTGGCGAACGGCACCGCGACGCAGGCCGACCTCGCGCGGCGATTCAATGTGAGTCAGGCAACGATTTCGAGGCTGACGTGAAAGATTTTGTTGTTTTCTATGCTTGGCAAAGCGATCGACCAGAAAGGTTCAATCGCTACCTCATCCGATTTGCACTGAATCTCGCGGCGAAGAACATTTCCGCCGATCCAAATGTAGGCGTGCGGGTACGCATCGATGCCGACACCGAAGGTGTGCATGGGCATTGCCCCGTCACCGACACGATCCTGAAGAAGATTGCCGTTTGCGATGCTTTTGTCCCCGATCTGACCTTTGTTGCGTCGACGGAAGCAGGCAAGCTCATCCCAAATCCTAATGTGATGCTCGAATACGGCTATGCTCTAAAGGCTAGGTCGTTTTCGGTCATGCTTCCGATCATGAACACCGCTTATGGCGCGGCAACGGAACTCCCTTTCGACATGGGGCATCTTCGCTTTCCGGTGAGATACGATCTGCCAGCCACGGCGAAGAATGCAGAGCGCCGCGCTGCGAGGAAGGCGCTCACTGAGGAATTGGAGACAATCATACGCGGTATGATCGCCCAAGGCGTCGGCGCGGCCGACCGCACGCCATTTCCAGAAGCCGCAGCGACGACATCACCGGCTTTCTTTTTTCCGCGCAATGCGACGATTGCATCGTTCGGCAGTCCCGGAGAGCAAGAATATAAATTCGAGGGCGATAAGGCGGTCTATGTGCGCCTCTTCCCAAGGACGAGCGAAGGCCAGCCAAAAATAGGGCGGTCTGTGATAAAGGACACTGTTCATCATAAGAGATTGCTTCGCCCAATGTCTGATGCGTTCACTGGCATCACGTCGTCGAACGATTTCGGTTGGGCCTACATCGATCCTTCTGGAAACACGACGACCAAAAACATTTGTCAGACTTTCCCATCAGGAGAGCTTTGGGGCATCAGCTCGCAGGTTTTTTTTGCAAACGGTAGGGCCGCTGGCCGCCCTAATGAGGCTGCAACTGCCTTCGCGGGCATAGGCGTCGAGAAGCTTTGCACGCGCACGCTAGAAAACTTTGTCAGAGTTGCATCTACAGGGATGCAGCTTCGGCCGCCCTTCGTCGTCGAGCTTGGGATTGTTGGGACGAAAGGGGTTCACATGCTAGCGCCGCACCCCGCGTCCCCCAATGGGAGTTATTACGGGCCGATCCGCGACGATTCTTTGGTTCGACGTTATGAGCTGACAAAGACGGATCACGCGGCACAGCGCGAAATCCTGCGCGAGTTTTTCGATGAGCTTTATGATCTTGCCGAGGTTTCACGGTCAGAGGTTTTGACCGACGCACATGTGCAGGCAAACGATATTCCGCGATGCACATAGCCGGAGTCGGGCAATCTCATTGATGTCTTGCAAAAGGTAGAGGTTTTGCAATGCTCACGCCGTCAGCGTGGCGACGGCGTGACATGGAATTCGACGCCCGCCTGCTTTTGCAGATAGCCGATCACGCCGAACAGATTCCGCGCCTGCGGGTTGCCGCTTGGGCCGAACATCCGCATGAGGCTCTTGGTCGGCGTATCGGTCGCCGCCGCGAGCTTTTCGAAACCGACGGTTGCATTGATGTAGTCGCGCAGGATGGACTTGCCGGTTTCCATGTCGCCGCTCAGCATCGTGTCGATACCTTCGCGGAGAAGGTTCTCCGCGAAAACCGGGTCGTCCGCGACGCGGCGTTGCACCAGTTCCTTGAAGCTTTTTGTCAGCGCCATTTTCAGCCTCCGTCAGTTTATGCGCGGCTGCTTACGCCGCTTGTAATCCGTCCAACTCGTCTTCGCCGCTTCAATGTCCTTTTGCTGGCGCTTCTTTGTGCCGCCCGTCAGCAAGATCACCAGCACGTCGCCGTCGCGCCCGAAATAAACGCGGTAACCGGCACCCCAGTTGATTTTGTATTCGAGTACGCCCTCCCCGACGCCCTTGGCGTTCGAGAGGTTTCCTTGTTCGAGCCGCGCCAGAGCGACAGCGATTTTCGCCGCCGCCGCTGAATCCAGACCCGCGAACCATTCTTCGAAAGGGCTTTTGCCGTCGAGGCGCAGGTAGTAACGCAGTTCAAGCATGGAATAAGGTAACGCATGTGTTACTATTATTCAAGCGCAAAATCCCGCCTTTCCCAAGGACTCTAGCCGAATCAAGGGATTTTCGGCAGGCTGAGGCGTTGCGCGCCTGATTCGTGCGCGCGGCAATCCTGCAATTTGCTTGGAGAAGCAGACCCTAGAAACACAAAACCCGCCATGAAGGCGGGCCGGTGTCCCGGCGAACCGGGGAAAATCGGGTGTCTAAGCAACACCGACTCTCCCCAAAATCAGAGCGTAAGTCAAGCTGGAATCATCATTCCCGCTAACGTACGTCTTTGCGCCGGTTTTTGGCCCCTTCGCGGCGGGTTCCCCAACCCGAAGGAGGAGCCATGTCCGCATTCCAGCTATCATTTACCCCCCTGCCCCTTGGCGAGCTCGTGGCGGGCCTTACCGGCACCGCCCGCGCGACCTGGCCCGTGTGGCGGGACAGCAGCCGCGGCGACGTGAAATTCGCCCCCCTGCCCCGCAAGAAGGCTGCGCGGCTCTATCACGAGGCCCGCCGCTTCGAGCGCACGACGCGGACGCCGGGGCGGCAGGACGGCGCGCTCGGCCGCAACGGCCTTGCCGTGCTGCATGCGCTGATCTTCGATTTCCTGAACTACGCGACCGGCGCGCTGTTTCCGTCGCAGGAGAGCATCGCCCGCGCGGCCAATATCAGCCCGCGCAGCGTGGCGCGCGGCTTGGCGAAGCTGAAAGCCGCAGGCGTCGTGAACTGGCTACGCCGCTGCGCCGAGGACTGGATAGAGGGGCGCTTCGTGCTGCGGCAGCAGTCGAACGCCTACGCGATCTTGCCCGCCTCGCAGTGGCGGGGCTACGCGGCGGAGCCGCAGGCCCCTCCCCCGCATCCCGACGCATGGGGCGCTTGCCCGCCCCTGCCGTCGTGCCTCGACGCCGCGCAGGCGGACACGAGCCACGCGGCGCGGCTTCGGACGTTGGCTCTCGACCCGCACGACGCCCTCGCGGCGGCGCTGGCGCGGCTCGGAAGCCATATCGCGCCGAAGGGTTGAAACCCGCTGTTTTACCGGGTTGCCAACCTGACAATGAATCCTCTCCCAAGGTTCTAAATTACCCAGACAATCACCCAGACCAACCATTCAGAAAGCGGAGCGCCTTCGGCGCAACATCCTTCGCAAGGGGGGAGAAGATGATTTGCCCATCTCCTCCCCCACGGGCGCGACGGCGCGCGCCCTCCCCCACCTCTGGCAAGACTGACAAGGACGCGCGGCTCACGCCGCCGCGCGACTTTATGTGTGCGAGGCCGCCGCTTCGCGGCGGCAAGAGGCTCGGCGATGAAGGGAGGCGGCGAGGTCGGCGCTCAAAAACGGGCGTGTGGGCTTTTTGAAAGGCCGTTCAGGGCGTTTGCGCCGGCAAGAAACGGGAGCGGGCGAATGATGGCATGTTTGCATGCAAGCATGCCATCATAATATCCTGTTAAATGCTTTGCATGTATCCATGGAATCATGAGAGCATAATAACATGCAGAACTTTCTTGCATGAGAGCATGGAATCATGGGAGCATGTCAGCATGCAAATAATCGTAATCAATTCTCAGAAGGGCGGCAGCGGCAAGACGATGCTTTGCAAGCATCTGGCGGTGGAGGCCGAGCGCAGCGGCGACGGCCCGGTGTTTGTGATCGACACCGACCCGCAAGGCACGTTGACGGCTTGGCACTCCAAGCGCGAAGCGGAAACGCCTGCCCGTGTCGATTTGCCTTTTAATGGAATGGAGAAGGGGCTTGAACTCATCCGCACACATGGCGCGGCCTATTGCATCATCGACACGGCATCCGGGCGGCTCGATATCGCGTCGGAATTGTTCAAGCTAGCCGACCTTGTGATTTTCCCGGTTCAGCCGAGCGAGGACGATCTTACCGCCGCTCCCGTGACGGTTCAGAACCTCAAAGCCTGCGGCGTCCCCTTCGTTTTCGTGCTGACCCGCGTAAAGCCGAACACCCTGATTACCGCGCAGGCCGCCGCTATTCTCTCCAAGCACGGGCAGGTCGCCGAAACCCTCATTGCCGACCGCACCGGCTACAAGTCGCCTTATGCCAAGGGCCAGACTAGCACCGAGGCCGAACCGAAGGGCGCAGCCGCGCAAGAGATCGCGGGTTTGTGGAGAAACATAAAATCATGCTTGCATGAAAACATGCAGGAATCGGAGGCGTTGAAGAAACATGGCTAAGGCGCTCATTCTTTCGGAAGATACCCTCTCGGCCCCCGTTCAGCCGCCACGCGCGGCCCAGCCGGTGCCGCCGCCTGTGATAACCGAGACGGCACCGCCCCCGCCGAAGGCGGCGAAGCCGCCCAAGGCGAAGAAAGCGCCGCAGGTGCCGTTGCAAATTCGTATCAGCGCCGCCGACGCCAAGGCGATCAAACGAGCGGCCCTCGACGCCGACCAGACTATCAGCGACTTCATGCTTACATGCTTTCATGCCAGCATGAAAAAATGACACCCCATCGCGCAACGGCGGCTTTTGGCCTCGAAGCGAAACCGCCGCTACGCCCGATTTTTTGCCCGTGGAGCGGGGCATGGCGGTTGCGGCACCAACCCGTGCCGTCCCCCGAATAACGCACCACGCGCAGCGGCAGGAGCCTCCCGGCATGCCCTTTGTTCGATTCCCCCGGAAGGGGGAGCGAACAAAAAACGCCCTTCGTCCCGATAGCCTCGGACGATCACGCAAAGCGGCGCGATCAAGGCTTGCCGCTTGCGGCAACCGCCGAAGGCGGCGCGCAGCGGCCTTGAACGCAATAGCCGCGCCGCGTGATAGGCTGAAGGTGTAGGGAGAAGGGGAACAAGCGCGCCCGCAGGGCGCTCCATAACGGCGCTCGGGTCGAAATCCATCGCTTTTACGAATTCAGCAAACTCGACCACATCGAGCGACGTTCGCCGCGCTCGTATTTCGAGACGAAAGATTGCGTTCGGCAAGCCCTGCCTAGGTGAGACCGGCCGCGCTCGCGCGCGGCGATCATGCCAACGGCCGCTGGCACGCAAAAGCGCATGAACAATGTCGAAGGCAGCCTTACCGACAGAGAAGCGCTCGCTCAAATCGAGCAGCGCCCTCGGGACGGGTCTTCGCTCTATGGCCTCGGAAGGGGAGCTGTTGTCCCTGCAGCCTCGATTTCGTCGAGCCAGGCGCGAAGATTCTGCTTAATCCGGCATTCGATTTCGGCCAGGCGAAGCCCTTTGTCCGCGAGCTCGAGAACGAGATCGGCGATTTCACCGTCCTTTGGACCGTACAGCGGCCAGTCCAGAAGGCCATTATAAAAATCGGGGTGGCTCATGGGACCATCCTCTGGCGTCGATGTGATGTTCTGCGCGCCCGGCGACGCAACTGGAGACCTGCCTCAGCGCGGCTTACTCGCCCGTCCGGCGTTCCAGTCGGCGCGCTATGGAGCAGTCCAGCTTGTCGAGGATGAATTTGGCGCGTTCGAGGTCGACGAGGTTTTCGGCCGCCATGAAATCTTTGAAGGCTCGATCGCAAATCGGTCGCTCCTCGAGCGCTTTATCGGCCATCACATAGACGGTTCCCGCAAGCGACAAGACGAACATGGCGCCCATGAAGACTGTCGTATAGCGAGAGTCAGATATGCGCTTGCTCGCCGTGGCGATGTTGGTCAGCATGATCGACCTCTCGCGAATGGAATTGTGGCTTCGAACGCCATCTGCCGGCCGTTGCTGCGCTCAGCGCAGTCCCGATCGTCGACAAATGAGCCTAAGCAGACGCATCGGCAGATTCCGTCTCTTGCAACGGCGGCGCCGCGACTCTCTCCTCCGATTGCCCGAGCAGATTGGCGAACAGCGCCTTGTCGGAATCGCGCGTGATGAACCCCGGCAACTCGCGGCGGAGCCAGTCGCCGAGGCGCTTCGAGAATTCCTGATCGGCGGCGTTCTCCAGCCGATGCAGCACGAGAGCGCCGAGCAGAACCTTGCGCCGCGTATCCTCGGTGCGCTCCTGCTTTCCTTGGCGGGCTTGTAGGGCCCTTTTCTTGGCGTCGAGCTGAGCGATGCGTTCGGCGATGGTCTTGCGCGCCATGGGAAATTCCTTCGAGACGATCAATTCGGGATGCTCGAATCATAACCGAGCAAAAAATCGCCGCCAAGTGCTTTCATAATCGCGATACTGGCGTGATCCACTTCGATTGCTTCGATGTCACACGCTGACCTCACCATGCTCTCTGATATCTGGCCACAATGTTGACACCTTGAACGATCTGAGTGGAGCGAAAGATTGTTTAAGGGCGCACTTACGAGTTGCTTCGCAACTCTGGCGCAGATATGCTTGCATAAGTTTCGGCCTATGACTTCGAGCCTATCCCATTGGCGATCTATCACCTTTCGATGAAGCCGATCGGCCGAGCGTCCGGCCGCAGCGCCGTGGCGGCGTCGGCCTATCGTTCCGGCGAATGCCTCACCAACGAACGCGACGGCCTCACGCATGACTTCACGCGGCGCGATGGCGTCGAGCATAGCGAGATCGTCATTCCTCTTTGCTCCGGCGCGGAATGGGCGCTCGATCGTTCGGCCTTGTGGAACGCCGCCGAGGCGGCCGAGAAGCGCGTCGACGCCCGCGTGGCGCGGGAATTCGAGATCGCGCTGCCGCATGAATTGACCGCCGCTCAGCGCGAGGAGCTTTGCCGGGAATTCGCGCGCGGATTGGCCGATCGTTATGGGACGGCCGTCGATTTCGCGATCCATTCGCCGCAGAAGGCGAGCGACATCCGCAACCATCATGCGCATCTGATGATGACGACGCGGGCGGTGACGGCCGACGGCTTGAGCGACAAGACGGCGATCGAGCGGGAGAACAAATGGCTGATCGCACGCGACCTGCCCAGCTCGCAGGCTCAGCTTCGAGACATCCGCCAGAGCTGGGAGGAGATGGCCAATGAGCATCTGGCGCGCGCCGGGTTGGAGATTCGCATCGATCATCGCTCGCATATGGAGCGGGGGCTGGAGATCGAGCCGAGCGAGCATATGGGCGTTCACGCGACACAGATGGAGCGGAGCGGCCAGGGGGTAGCGCGAACGCGGGTGGGCAGCGAGACGGCGCGCCACAACGCCGAATTGATCCGCGAGAAGCCGGAGCAGGTTCTTTCGATCATCACCGGCGAAAAGAGCGTGTTCGGTCGGCGCGATGTCGCGCGGGCGCTGCATCGTGCGATCGACGGGGTGGAGGCTTTTCAAGCGGCGTTCGCCAGTGTGATGGCGAGTCCGGCGTTGGTCGAGCTGCAAGGCGAGCGGCGAGGGCCGGATGGGCGCATCATCGAGGCCGCGCGCTATTCGACGCGCGAGATGGTGGAGATCGAGCGCGGCATGGTTCTGTCGGCCGCGCGGTTGAGCGAGACGCGGGAGCATGACGTCGCGGAGCGCCATGTCGAGGCGGCTCTGGCCGTGCGGCCGTTCCTGTCCGAGGAGCAACGGGAGGCGGTTCGCTGCCTCGCAGGCGGGGAGGGGATTTCCGTCGTGGTCGGCCTCGCCGGGGCGGGCAAGTCGACGATGCTGTCCGCCGCGCGAGATGCGTGGGAGCGCGCGGGCTATTCGGTTCATGGGGCGGCGCTGTCGGGCAAGGCGGCCGAGGGCCTCGAGCAATCGTCGGGGATCGCCTCGCGGACGCTCGCGTCCTGGGAAGCCGGATGGAGCGCCGGGCGGGGAGAACTCGGAAAGGGCGATGTCTTCGTCATCGACGAGGCGGGCATGGTCTCGTCGCGGCAATTGGCCTCCTTCATCGACGCGGCCGAGAAGGCGGGCGCCAAGATCGTGCTCGTCGGCGATCCGGAGCAATTGCAGCCGATCCAGGCCGGGGCGGCGTTCCGGGCCGTCGCCGAGCGCGTCGGTTTCGCGGAGCTCGCTCAGGTGCGCCGGCAGGCAGAGGGATGGCAGCGGCAGGCGTCGCAGGAATTCGCGCGGCATCGGACGCAGGATGGGCTCGCCGCCTATGCCGATCGCGGCGCGGTGCGGTTCTCAGAGACGCGGGACGAGGCGATCGAGGCGATCGTGAGGGACGTCGGGCGCGACATGCGGGAGCGTCCGGACGGCAGCCGCCTGGTGCTGGCGCATCGGCGCGCCGACGTTCGCGAGCTGAACGCCGCGATCCGCGAGGCGCGCCAGGCGGGGGGTGAGCTGGCGCGGGGCGAGGACGCCGGCGAGCGGCGGTTCATGACCAATGACGGCGAGCGGGCGTTCGTGGCCGGGGACCGCGTCATCTTTCTGGAGAACAATCGAGACCTCGGCGTGAAGAACGGGATGCTCGGCGTCGTGTCGGAGGTTTCGGAGGGGCGGCTATCTGCGCGGCTCGACGGCGCCGAAGGGCCGGGCCGGGGGCGGGAGGTGGCCGTCGTGTTGGCCGAATATGCGGCGATCGATCACGGCTATGCGACGACGATCCACAAATCCCAGGGGGCGACAGTCGACCGGGCCTATGTGCTGGCGTCGGAGGGGATGGACCGGCATCTCTCCTATGTCGCGATGACGCGGCATCGCGAGGAGGCGCGGCTCTATGCCGGGCACGATCAGTTCGCGGATCTGCGCGAGCTGTCGACGCGGCTGTCGCGCTCCGGGGCGAAGGAGACGACGCTCGACTACGCCGAGCGGCGCGGGATCGCGGCGGAATTCGGGGTGCGCAGCGACATCGAGGTTTCGCGCGACGCCCAGGGGCGGGCGCCGGCGGCTGATGGGGATCGTGCGGCGGCGGCGAGAGAGGGCGGCCGGTACGGGGCGCGCCGCGACAGCCAGGCGCGGGAGCACGATGGGGAGAGGGCGCCGAAGACGCCGGCGGCCGCGCACCCTGAGGATGAGGCCGCCGCGGCCGCGGCGCGTCGACAGGCGCTCATTCAAGAAGCGAAGCTCGCCTTCTACAAATCGCAAGGCGCGGTGAAGGCCCGCGAGGCCTTCCAGCAGGCGGAGGCGCGGCGAGCCGAGGAGGCCGAGCGCCAGCGCGCCGAAGCAGAGCGGCAGCAGGAACAACAACGGCAGGAAGAGGTCGATCGCGAACAGTCGGCGCGGCAGCGGTTTCGCGGGCCAGGGTGGTGATTTTCGAGAGTGGCTTTTGGTCGAGGAGATTTGAGACATGGCGAACGAGTCCGGCGACGGCAAAATCATGGAGGAGATCGGCGGCCTGCTCGTGCACGCCGAACAAGCGCAGGCCGCTCTCGACAAGGGGCTGGCCCAGCAGGCGCGGCACGCCGAGGCCATCGCACGGCTGATCCTTCACGCGGATCAGGTCCTGAAACAGCTCCGCGCCGAGGCGGAGCAGATCGGGGTGCGGGCCGAACAGGCCGGCGCCGAGGCCGTGCGCGAGCAGGTGCGGGAGAGCCTTTCCAAGGCGGGCGCCGATGTCGGCAAGGCCGCGGGGATCGCGTTCGCGCCGCTGGTGAACGGCTTCACGCAACAGATCGAGGACGCGCGCCGCGCTGCAATCATTCTCGACAAGCAGGCGGCGAAATTTTCCGATCGCGCGTTCGTCGTCATCGTGGCCGGCGCGGTCGCCGCCCTGGCGCTGATCGGGTTCGGCCTCTGGGCGTCCTTGTCCTGGCAACGGGCGGATCTGGCGAATCTGGCGCTGGAAAAGGCCGATCGGCAAGGCGAGATCGACGGCATGAAGGCGACCGCGCAAAAAATGCGGGACCAGGGATTGAAGATCGAATTCGGGAGCTGTGGGGAGCACAAAGGCCGCGTACGGATTTGCGTCGCCATCGAGCCAGGGTTGAAACCATGGGGAGCCGAGCAGGCGCCGTTCGCCATTCTCAAAGGCTACTGAAATGGAACGTGCAGACCGAGGGAAGCTCAGCAAGTTCTTGAGTTTATTTTAAGACATGAACCTCAAGCTATCAGCCTGAAGTTGGACCAGGCGGCTTGGGCCAGCATTTGATAAACTTCTAAGCGGACTCAAATGCGAATAGCTTTTCTGCTACAGACATTGTCTTATTTTTATCGACGGGAAGTTCCATGCGCTCACTTACCGCCCACTCCAGATAATTGAATATCTCATCTTTTGATCCGCTATTCAGGATAATTTCAACGATTTTTGGGGCGTACATGTCATATTCGTCGTGGGCACCCGGCGTTCCAACTATACCTATTGGGTCCCAAATCTCGTACAAGATTTTTCTGACAGCTTCAAATAATTCTTGGTGGGTGATCATATTCATGGCGCTCCAGGAATAACGGTTATAACCTTGCCTGTTACAGAGTTAATAATCACCCTGACGTTATTGACGGCGTCGTAGTATCCAGTTGTTCCGGTGCCTGTTGGATAAGCTGTGCCCTGTCCAATAGTATTACCAACAACAGATGGTGTAAGTCCTCTTCCTTGCATCTGATCGAGAGCGTGACCTGTGTAGTCAATTCCGTTGATGCTTGCCGGCGCGTTAGTGCCCGGCACCACGTTTATCGGATTACCGCTTCTCCCAAACGGAGCAGATGCTGGCTGACCGGGGTCCGGCGACCCTCCCTGAGCATTGCTCGAATTAAATACCGTCAGATCGGCGACGGCAATTCCCGTGCCGCCGATAATTCCCGCGCCCGCCACCACCGTGGTCGTCGATACAGTCGCTCCGGTAGCGACGGCGCCGCCGCCGGCGAGCGCTAAGCCTCCTTCGATAGCCCCGCAGGGTTCGAGAAGCACGCAGACAGCCGTTCCGATCGTGGCCGCCGCTATCCCCGCCGCCGCGGCAGGATGGTCCTTCACCAGCCCGTCTGGATCGGTGAAGTTCAGCGGATCGTTGCCGACATAGGCGTAGAGATTGTAGCCGCCCGCGTAGCCGATCGGATCGTTCTGGACGAAACGGCCTAAGACCGGGTGATAGAGCCGGGCGTGATTGTTGGTCAGCCCCGTCTCGGCGTCGGTCCGCAGTCCCGTGTAGCCGAACGGGAACGAGCCCGCTGTCTGCCCATATGGCGCATAGCCCTGCCGCGTCAACGCGCCAGAGCCCGCGTCCAGGCTCGCGATCACCGAGCCCTGAATGTCCGGGATCAGCGTCCGTCGCGCGCCAGCGGGATCGAGAAGCGCGACCGCGCCTGCCGCGCCGCCCGCCTGCGCCATCCATTGGCGGACCGCTCCGCTCGATCCGTCGTAGTCCAGCAGCGGCCGCCCGCTCTCGTCAGTCACGGTGACGGTAGCGAAGCCGTTGACGCTTTTCGATTTCCGCACGCCGCGCGCGTCATAAGCGTAGCTCGCGGTAAAGCTGGTGGCGGAAGCGCTCGTCAGCCGGCTTTCGGCGTCATAGCCATATGCGACTGCGCCGTCGAAGGTCAGATTGCCGTTGCCGTCATAGCTCGGCGTCGCCGCGCCGACGGTCGTATATTGATTGACCGCATTGGAGACATAGGCCGTCTGCGATGCGGCTGTTGGATAGGCGACCCAGCCATTGTCGCTGACGCTCTGCGTGATGCGCCGGTTGGCAGCGTCATAGACATGTCCGAAGACGACGCTCGCGGCCGCCGGCGTCGTCTGCGTGACGCTCGGGCCATAAACGAAGCCGGTGGATCGATCGGCGGCGTCATAGGCCCAGCTCGCGACATAGCTCGGCGTCGCTTGAGGGGTTGTGATCGCCGCGCTGTTGTCGTTCGCCGCGATCAGACGGTCAGTGAGATCGTATGCGTAGGTCACGGTCGGCAGGCCAGGGCCGGATTTGGTGATCCGCCGGTTGAGCGTGTCGTACGTATAGGCGAGCGTGTCGCCCTTGCGCGTCACGAAACTCAGCAGATTGTCGTCATTGTCGTAGCCAGCCGTGGTGGATGTGCTGTCCGCATAGGCGGTCACGCGCACCCGATCGAAGCCGTCCGGCGTATAGGCGGTCGCATGGCCGTTGGCGTCGGTGAAGCTGGCTACGACGCCATCGGGTGTGTAGGTCCAGGCGGCGAGCGGCGCGGCCTGGATGGCGGCGTTGACGACGCTCAGCTTGCGGCCGAGCGCGTCATAGGCGAATTGCGTGACGCGCCCTAGCGGATCGCCATTGGCGTCCGTCGCCGTCGCGATCTGCCCGGTGTTGGTGTAGTTGTTGGCGAGCTGAAGCACGAGCGCGGACGACGCCCCGCGGGAGACTGTGAGCGGTCGGTTGTCCGGGTCGTAGGTTCGGACGGTGACGACGCCGACGGGATCGGTCGCGCTGATGAGATTGCGGTTGGCCGGTTATGCGAATCAACTGCTTTTTCTAAAATCCAGTCGCGTCCATTGCTCCCCGCTTTCAAGTTCAGACTCGTCAATTTCTATGGCGCTACCCTCAATTATTTGAGCGCACATAATAAGCGCTCCCTCACGCGTCGCCATGCGCCGAGAACGTTTTATTTCATCGCTTACAATATCGTATTTTCGAACATTATATACCGTCACTTTTTTCATGATGCTCTCCTGTTATTTTATTCATAATCTGCCATGTGACGCGAGCTATTCTCGCGCAAGCCCGTCGGAATGGCGGGCTTGGAGACTTCATATTCGGCGGTTACATCAATCAAGATCGTCGATGGAAGCTATTGATTTCCCGTATGATCCGCCTGCAAGTTCATTTGCTGCCTGATCTCTTAATAGTTGAGCTGGAATCCATGTCTTAGACAACGGCTCCCTAAACCACAGGTCACGCCACGCGTTCCGGGAGGTTCCTCCTGCTACATGTGCTGCCCATTCTGACGGCGAATATTGCTTTCCATTGCTATCTACGATAAATCCGCCCAGAATTTTTGCATAATGATGAGTGCCGCCATAAGCCATACGAACATCTGAGCCTGATAAAATAGAAACATTCTTCCAAACTAGTGGCTTTCTGTCTTCATGAGCTTTTTTTTCGATTTTATCATCATTATGAATTATCTTATTCCGTAGGTGTGGCGCATATTCATTAATAACGTCTTCGATATGGCTACAAAAATATTTTGCTCCGTCGCCAAATTCTAGTTCGCTTCCGATCCAGTTGATGAGTAGATCTTCTGCAATTGCCGCAGGATCGAGCTTTCCATCCGAGAAGCGGATGACGTTGTCGTACAGCTTGCGCGACATGGGGATATAAATATTCATATCAGGCATTGTTAGCTCCGATGGATATATTTTAGGCGCGTTTGGTCTAACTAAACGATCGGAGTCTTGCTGTCAATCAAAAAGACAAAAATAGCAGGCTGACCCGCATTTTTAGCACAAACCAGACAGCGTCCGCACGGGCTACGGCTCCGCTTGTGATGCGAAAATCAAGACTTTTGTATAAGGTCGCCACCCCTTGAAAATCAGGCGCTTGCGGTATGCAAAAGTTACTTGCAAAAGAAGGCCGCTTCGCTACGCTTCCGGCATGACGATTTTCGGCTATGCACGAGTTTCAACGGACGGCCAGAGCGTTGACGCGCAAGTGAAGGCGTTGCGCGTCGCCGGCGCTGAAACGGTTTTCCGCGAGACGGCCAGCGGCGCAAAGACCGACCGGCGCGAATTGGCGCGCGCGATTAAATCCCTCGGCGCAGGCGACACTCTGATTGTGACGCGCCTTGATCGGCTGGCGCGCTCGACGCGCGATCTTCTCAACACGCTCGACGCCGTTGCGAAGGCCGGAGCGGGCTTTCGATCCTTGGCCGATGCATGGGCGGACACGACGACGGCGCACGGGCGGCTTATGCTCACCGTCCTTGGCGGGCTTGCCGAGTTCGAGCGCGACCTCATCCGCGCCCGCACGAGCGAAGGCCGTGAGCGTGCCAAGGCGCGGGGCGTTCACATGGGGCGTCCCCCTGCCCTCACGCGCCATCAGCGTGAAGAAGCCCGCGAGGCGTTGGCGAACGGCACCGCGACGCAGGCCGACCTCGCGCGGCGATTCAATGTGAGTCAGGCAACGATTTCGAGGCTGACGTGAAAGATTTTGTTGTTTTCTATGCTTGGCAAAGCGATCGACCAGAAAGGTTCAATCGCTACCTCATCCGATTTGCACTGAATCTCGCGGCGAAGAACATTTCCGCCGATCCAAATGTAGGCGTGCGGGTACGCATCGATGCCGACACCGAAGGTGTGCATGGGCATTGCCCCGTCACCGACACGATCCTGAAGAAGATTGCCGTTTGCGATGCTTTTGTCCCCGATCTGACCTTTGTTGCGTCGACGGAAGCAGGCAAGCTCATCCCAAATCCTAATGTGATGCTCGAATACGGCTATGCTCTAAAGGCTAGGTCGTTTTCGGTCATGCTTCCGATCATGAACACCGCTTATGGCGCGGCAACGGAACTCCCTTTCGACATGGGGCATCTTCGCTTTCCGGTGAGATACGATCTGCCAGCCACGGCGAAGAATGCAGAGCGCCGCGCTGCGAGGAAGGCGCTCACTGAGGAATTGGAGACAATCATACGCGGTATGATCGCCCAAGGCGTCGGCGCGGCCGACCGCACGCCATTTCCAGAAGCCGCAGCGACGACATCACCGGCTTTCTTTTTTCCGCGCAATGCGACGATTGCATCGTTCGGCAGTCCGGAGAGCAAGAATATAAATTCGAGGGCGATAAGGCGGTCTATGTGCGCCTCTTCCCAAGGACGAGCGAAGGCCAGCCAAAAATAGGGCGGTCTGTGATAAAGGACACTGTTCATCATAAGAGATTGCTTCGCCCAATGTCTGATGCGTTCACTGGCATCACGTCGTCGAACGATTTCGGTTGGGCTACATCGATCCTTCTGGAAACACGACGACCAAAAACATTTGTCAGACTTTCCCATCAGGAGAGCTTTGGGCATCAGCTCGCAGGTTTTTTTTGCAAACGGTAGGGCCGCTGGCCGCCCTAATGAGGCTGCAACTGCCTTCGCGGGCATAGGCGTCGAGAAGCTTTGCACGCGCACGCTAGAAAACTTTTGTCAGAGTTGCATCTACAGGGATGCAGCTTCGGCCGCCTTCGTCGTCGAGCTTGGGATTGTTGGGACGAAAGGGGTTCACATGCTAGCGCGCACCGCGTCCCCAATGGGAGTTATTACGGGCCGATCCGCGACGATTCTTTGGTTCGACGTTATGAGCTGACAAAGACGGATCACGCGGCACAGCGCGAAATCCTGCGCGAGTTTTTCGATGAGCTTTA